>JAUXJP010000195.1 GCA_030624695.1 Candidatus Dadabacteria bacterium
AATATATCCCAAAGCTGTTCTTTAATCTTTTCTACAAGGAATATATTTGAAAATATTATGATCTCGGAGTTTGAACTTATCTGGGTCCCGTATACTCCGTCAATACTATTAAGATTTTCCACCAGGCTTTTTAAATTATTATCAGTCGCACGTGAGAGGGCAGATTCGTAGAGAGTTTTTCCAAATTCGGTAAGATTATTGTTTTTCCACTGATGGGATGCATCTTCAGCCCTTTCGGCTTCGGAAAAATAATAATCACCAACTTTAAGCAGTTCCTCGGGCAGCCTGGGCCTGAATTCCCTGTAATTGTCGAGAGTAATAACCTGCCCGTTCCTATTGCCGGCCATCATTTCCAACAAGGTTTTAAGCTTGCTAAACTGTTCGGTATCAGAGTAGAAAGATGGTAAGGTGGTGCCGGTTGAAATAACTATAAATTTACATTTTCCACCGCTATTTGTATGAAGCCTCATCTTATTTCGGTCGTAATCCACAAACTGAAGTGTGTCTGATTTCGAATGCTTAATGGTTATTGAATCAAGATTCATAAAATCATTATTAAGGTATTCGGCATCAATTTCCTCACAGAGCAATTGAAGGTCATTTGAACTGACTTTAATTTTATTTACGTAACAAAGTGCAAGGATTATCAGCTGTTGAATGACAGTGGGTTTATAGTTAATGAAATTGGGAAATGGAAAAGAAAGCACGCCTGTAATACCCTGGGTAATGTTATATTTTTCTTTCAGGATAAAAGCACTTCCCTTTATATAGTTCAGCCAGTCTCCCCGGACAGGTACCCCTATATTGTTGAGGCTGACCTTAAATATCCCCGGGAGTTCCTTTACATAGATCTTGATGTTGGCATCATCCGAAGGATTGAATAAAAGAGTTGAATAGATATCGAGGCTAAATGATAATGATTTGCCTCCATACATGTTGTTGTGGCTGCCAAACAGGGTAAGGGGGTAGGGGCATGAAACTGTTTTTACTGCAGATTCATCAAAATCTTCCCTCTTTACAAAATGATTGAGAAGCTGTTGCCTGATCTCTATTAATTCATTCGTCATATATTGGGACTATTATATAATTTAATTGCGGTGGGTTGAAGAGACTTTTTGAATTTCTTTCTGAAAATTGTGAAGTGTATGATAAATGCCTCTTTTCTCAAGGAGCTCGTAGTGGTTGCCCGATTCATTTATTTCCCCCTTGTGTATTACAAGTATTTTATCCGCACCCCTCACGTTAGAAAGCCTGTGAGCTATAATAAGTCTTGTTCTGTTCTTAGAATGTTTAATCGAATCCTGGATGTTTTTTTCAATATCGGCATCAATATGAGAGGTTGCTTCATCAAGAATAAGTAAGCTGGATTTCTTAGACAATGCTTTTGCCAGGGAAACTATCTGGGTTTCCCCCGATGAAAGATGGTCAGCCCGGTCAATTGAATGAGCGAGGCCAAACTTTGATTTTACTTCCTGGGCATCGGGCCGGTTTTCTGAGACATCTTTGCCAAAAAGAAAAAGGTCCTGAAATACTGCCGTAATATTTTCCCTTAATGACTTGTTGTCTATATTGTTGATGTTTTCCCCGTTAAAAAGAATTTCGCCCCTGTGCGCTTTATAAAATTTTAGTATCAGGTTAACAATTGTGGATTTGCCGGAGCCGGTAAGGCCAACAAGTGCAACAGATTCACCCGGGTTAATTTTAAAAGAAACATCTTTTAATACCCAGTCCCTGTTGTTATAAGAAAACCAGACATTCTTAAATTCAAGAGTAGCACTCTCAGTGTTAATAATTTTTCCGCCTACCGGTTCAGCTTCCTCAATGATAACGTCATAAAGGTTCTCTGATGCAGCTGCTGCTGATTGAAAGATATTGTATCTTTCCGAAAGTTCCTGAATTGGCTTGAAAATCATCCTTACATAGTAAAGGAACGCAATAAGTGAACCAAGACTTAGTGTGTACTGAATTACATTGAATCCGCCGTACCAGAGGATTAGTCCTGAACCCAGAATACTAACGTATTCAATAAAGGGGCGAAACATCACATATGCCCATAGCTGTGACATGTTGGCATTGTAGTTTTCCCTGTTTATATCTTTAAACCTGCTAAAGTTCTGGGCCTCTTTACCGTAAAGTTTTATTAAAACTATTCCCTGTATACTTTCCTGTACAAATGCATTCAGTTTTCCTATGGTGATCCTAATATTCCTGAATACAGTTTTCAATCTCATCCTGAACAAATAAGCAACAAAGCCAAGAAAAGCGGTAAGCCCCAGTATTATAAATGTCAGCTCCTTATCCAGGCTGAACATTATTATGACAATTCCCGTTATAACCAGCAGGTCCTTGATGAACTGCACAGCGACGGATGTATACATTTCATTGATTGCATTGACATCGTTTGTTACCCGTGTGGAAAGCCTTCCTACGGGATTTTTATCAAAATAGGGCTGGGGAAGTTTGAGGATGTGAGTAAAGGCATCCATCCTGATACTGTGCATTATTTTGTGGCCGGAATAAAAAAGAAGATATGTATATGTTGTTGTAAATATAAATACACCAAGAAGTAATAGAAAAATAACAACAACAATTTTTTTCAGACTATCCATGCTTTCTGAACGCAGCAGCTTAATATCACTTTTGGGCAGTTTCCCTATATCACTGAACTTTGCGTAATGTACCGAACCCTGGTTAGTAAAAAATTGTGTATTAGTTTTAAATATTTTTTCCAGCTGAATTCTTTTCTCATTATTTAATTTGTCTGTGTCGAAGACAATATATTTTGTTTCAGAAAGTACGCCGCTTTTTTGAAAGTTTGTTTTATCAATACTTTTTAGTACAGACATATCAACCAGTACTTCATTGTCATTAAGTTTGATTATGCCGTCTGAATATGATGAGTGTAGTTTGTCAATATCTTTATAGGGTTTTTCGGTTTTAGCCCAGGAAGGATAGATGTAGTTATCAACTGCTGTTTTTGTCAGGTAAGGGATTGATACTTCGAGCACAGCGGTAATAACCATGCATATTAGGGCTAATATGAAAAATATCCTGTTTGGTTTGATATAACCAAACATCCACCTCAGTATTTTTAAATCATAGGTAGTAGTTCTCTTCTTTTCTTCTAAATTAAATGTACTCAATTTTTCTCTGCCTAAATTGTCTGCATCCTGTACATATGTGAATAAATGCCTTCTATATCTTTTAGTTCATTATGATTCCCGAATTCCA
>JAUXJP010000091.1 GCA_030624695.1 Candidatus Dadabacteria bacterium
ATTTGGCTTCGGCACAGACGGTATTTAATTGCAGTTCCTTTACAAGGTTTTTAAGGTGGTTGTAGTTCTTGCCGCCCGGGATTTTAGCTTTGATCCAGGAGGGTTTCTGAATTGTTTTCATTTTTTAACCGGAGGGGCTGCTGAATCCTGATGCACCCGAACCTGATGATGGCGGTACAGTTTGGGACTGCTGATTATTAAATGTGCTGCTTGACTGCATATTTGAAATCTCTTTTTCAAGTTCTTTAATTCTTTGGTTTTTGGATTTTACTTCGCCTCTTTTTTTTGAGGAACTGAAAATCCCTAGAAACGCTGAAAGAATAACACCAAATACAAACGCAATGCCAATTAGTGCATAATTTTTTAAATAATATGCAGGTGTTTCATATACTTTTAGGTCAAGCTGGAATTTATACTCGTCGTTAAACATTTCCTGGTTCTGGAATATAGCCAAAAATACAATCAGGATGAGCAACGCTACAATGATTAATTTTATGTATTTCATATATCACCTCTTATAATTTACGATCGTCACCACTATATTATTAATAAATTATAGTTGGATTAATGAATTATATCCACTATATAAAAAAGTCCAAAACTATTGGAAATTGGAAAATTGGAAATCCTGGAAGTTAAACTCAGTTTTGATGAAAGCAGTTCCTGTATTGCTGATTTTTTTTCCGGGTAATGGATTAATTCCGGATCACCATCTATACCGCCCTGTTTGGCGGCAAAAGCTATTGCATCATTTAAATTTCCAAGTTCGTCGACCAGGTTAAGGTCCTGGGCCTGTTCGCCTGAAAATACTTTTCCGTCTGCAATGGAGTCTAATTCCTTTTTATTTAAATTTCTTGTAACTGCCACGGTTGACTTAAACTGGTCATAAACATTATCGATTAGCTGCTGGAAATATTTTATATCTTCTTCATTCATTGTTCTGAACGGGGAACCCACGTCTTTGAACTTTCCGCTTTTAATTACTTCTACATCTATTTTTGCCCAATCAAGCAGGTCTTTATAGCTAATAAACTGGGCTATTACACCTATGCTCCCGGTTATTGTTCCGGGGTTTGCATATATAGTGTCAGCAGCACACGCTATATAGTAGCCGCCTGAGGCTGCAACAGCACCCATGCTTGCTACAACGGGGAATTTTTCCTTGATGTTCTGAAGTTCAGAATATATTTCCTGGGAAGGCCCTACAGCACCGCCTGGAGAATTAATGCGGACTACAAGGGCTTTTACAGAGTTGTTTTTTCGTATTTTGTTGAGACTTTCAAGATATTTATCGGAATCTATGATTACATCCTGGATGGTTAATACAGCTACTTTGTCTCTGCTGCTAAAGCTGAATTTACCACCTGAAGAACCACTACGTGTTCCAATGGTATACGCTATAAATACTAGTAATAAACTTAGGAATACAAAGAAAAATTTTTTCAAACTGCACGCCTCATTTTAGCTGTTCAGGGTTTTTAGTTTTTCTCCAAGTATATCCCCGAGTTTTGCAGAACTGTCACCCTGGGATGAGATAAAGTCAGAGACCCTTTCTTTTTCCTGTTTTGCAACAAGTCTTTTGGTGCTTAGGTTTACCTGGCGCTTGTTTTTCTCAAAGCTGATAACAAGACCTGTAAGTTCATCACCTATACTGTATTTTTTATCAGTTTCGTTTTCTTGGCCGAGTTCAGAATTCCTGTAAAATCCTTCAACGTCATTCTCAAGTTCCACTATCAAGCCGTTGGGCCTTAGTTCTTTTACCTTGCCTGCCACCATTGATTCACCCTGTTTGTATTTCTTACGTGCAAGTTCCCAGGGGTCGTCTATCAGTTGCTTGATTCCTAGTGCAATTTTCTGGCTCTTAATATCAATATGAAGGAGAGAAACATCAAGCTGCTCTCCAATCCTGGTTGATTCATATGATTCTTTTGGATTTACTTTACCCTGCCATGAAATGTTTTCAGGCCTAACCAGTCCAACCAGGTCTTCGGATACTTCTACAAAAAGTCCATGTTCATTTATATTCTTTATTGTTCCGGTAAGTACATCACCAATATTGTTTTCATCCTTAAATATCTGCCACGGGCTCTTTTCAATCTGCCTTAAGCTAAGAGATAGTTTTTTATCCTGTGGATTAGCTTCAATCACAACAACCTCGACCGGGCTGTCAATTTCGACGATTTCCTTTGGATGTTTGAAATTTCTTGTCCAGGAAAGCTCGCTCACATGGATAAGTCCTTCAACACCTGGTTCAAGTTCTACAAACACGCCAAATTCTTTTGTCGAGACAACTTTTCCAGTTACCTTAGTTCCCTGAATATATTTTTCCTTAATGTGTTCCCAGGGATCTTCCGTTGTATGTTTATGGCTTACTGTTATTCTATTGCCTTCATTCTCTATTTTAAGGACCTGTACATCTACTTTATCTTTTACGGTGAGTACATCAGAAGGGTGTTTAATCCTGCCCCATGATATTTCGCCGATAGGTATAAAGGCAGTTAATCCGCCTATATCGATGAAAGCGCCTTTATCGATAAGTCTGAAAACTTCTCCCTTTACCACACTTTCTTCTGTGAGGTTTGCAAGTGTTTCCTTTCTTTGTTCTTCTCTTTTCCCTTCAAGAAGTTTTCTTCTGGAAATAACAACACCATTGTTATCATTTTGAATAATTAATACTTCGATTTCTGTTCCGGCTATATCTTCAGAACTTGGATGCAGGTCAACCTGGGATGCAGGTAAAAATGCACTAATATTTGCATTTGTCCCTATATTGCAGAGGTATCCACCCTTGATCTTGTTGACAGCTATGGCAGATATGGTCTCGTTCTCAGAAAAAGCCTTATTAATATAGTCTCTTTCTTTATATAAATCGGCTTTGGATTTTGATACCTGTGGCAGTCCCGAACCTGTTTTTTCCAACAGGACTTCAACTTTCTGGCCTATTTCAGTATCAAGGTTACCTTTTTTGTCCCTAAACTCTTCAATAGGAATAATGCCTTCGGATTTCAATCCTAAATCAACAAATACTACATCCGTGTCAATTCTAACTACCGTTCCGGTTACGAGCCGTCCCTTCTGGTCTTCATCTGCTGTGCCGAGGTTTTCATTTAACAGTTCCTCAAAACTTTTTTCATCTGCATTTTGAATGTTATTTTCTTCCATAATCGTCGTCGCCTTTATTAGTATTGTGAATTATCGAACCAACAGTAAGTTAAGTCTGAAGCATCAATATAAATTTGGGATAAATAGTGGATTTCGCGGTCTGCTTAATAACGGGATTAAAAATAGGGCAGATTACAAACTACCATATTATTTTATGCAGCCTCCGTAGATTCAAGTATTTTAACCACAACCTCACTCGGGGTTAAGCTAGTTGTATCTATTATGACTGCATTCAGAGCCGGATGCAAGGGAGATTCTTTTCTTTCCATATCCTGTTTATCCCTGGTTTTGATTTCATTTAGAACCTCTTCATATGTTTGCACTTCCCTTTTACTTTTCTCTTTTAGCTGGCGGTATCTTCTATTGGCTCTTTCCTCTGCAGTCGCATCCAAATAAAATTTATTCTTAGCACCGGGGAATACATATGTACCCATATCTCTTCCTTCTACCACAATTTTCCCTTTTAAACCTATTTCACGCTGCAATTTAACAAGGAATTCCCTTACTATTTTAATCCTGGCAATATCTGAAGACAGCTTTGATATTTCTGGTGTGCGTATTTTCTCAGATACATCCGTATTATTAAGATATATATTCAAACCGGTATTTTCATTGTATTCAGTTTTTATTTTTGTCTCATTTAAAACTCTGTTAATTTCTGATTCATTTTCAAGGTTTATTTTCTTTTCCCTTACCGCAAGGGCAATTGTACGGTACATAGCGCCGGTATCGAGGTAAGAATAACCTTTTTCAAGGGCGACCATTCTTGCAACAGTACCTTTGCCCGATCCAGCAGGCCCGTCTATTGTTATAATTTTGTCAGATTCGGGCATCAGGTCCTCAACACTGAAAGTGTATCAAAAAATTCGGGATAGGAAATATTTACACATTCAGAATTATTAATAGTTGTCTCTCCTGAAGACAAAGTAGCTGCAATTGCGAGGGACATGGCAATTCTGTGATCTCCCCAGCTATCACATATATTACCTTTTAGCTGCTGGCTGCCGTTAATTATCATTCCGTCCTCAAGCTCTGTAATATCTGCCCCAAGTTTTGAAAATTCGCTTACTACCGCTTTTATTCTGTCTGTTTCCTTTACCCTTAGTTCTTTCGCATCTGTAATTACGGTACGTCCTTCAGCAAAACAGGCTGCTGCCGCGATAATTGGCAGTTCATCAATTGCCCTGGGTATATCTTCACCATTAATTTCTATACCTTTTAAATCACTGCTTTTAACAACAAGGTCACCTACGTCTTCACCGCACTCTATTCTTTTGTCCTGTATCTCTATTGAGCCGCCCATCCTTTTTAGAATTTCCAGGATGCCAGTCCGGGCAGTATTTAAACCAACGTTCTTTAAAATAATCTCTGACCCTTTATTTATTAATGCAGCAACTATAAAAAAAGCCGCTGAAGATATATCAGAGGGAATGTTCAGATTTGATGGATTTAATTTTTCAACCGGGCTTACAAATATGGATTTGTCATCTGTTCTTAGGTGTGACCCTAAATGGTTTAGCATTCTTTCAGTATGGTCCCTGGTTTTCTGGGGTTCTATTATTTCTGTCTCACCATCGGCAAAAAGTCCGGCAAGTATTATGGCTGACTTTACCTGGGCACTTGCTACGGGCAGTCTATATTTAATTGATTTAAGCTTTCGGCCATTAATTATAAGTGGAAGGTTGTCTGCATTATTTTCCCCGGTGATATCTGCGCCCATTAGCTTAAGGGGATCTACAACTCTTCTCATCGGGCGTTTTCTAAGGTACTTATCACCTGTAAGTCCCGAAATAAATTCTTGCCCACTTAGCAGCCCCATCAGCAGGCGGGCGGTTGTTCCTGAGTTGCCTGCATCAACTGTTTTAAAAGGTTTTTTGAGCCCATGAATTCCTACACCATTTATTTCCAGTATCTCTGGTGTCATATGAATTTCTACACCCATATGTAGACACGCATTTAAAGTTGAGAGTGTATCTTCACTCTTTAGAAACCCATTAATTGTTGATGTACCTACGGCAAGTGAACTGAGTATTAAAGCCCGATGCGATATGGATTTATCCCCGGGAGTTATAATCTCACCCATTAAGGGGCCGGATTTACCTATGATTGTTATTTTTGCCACAGAAAATTTAGATTACCATA
>JAUXJP010000264.1 GCA_030624695.1 Candidatus Dadabacteria bacterium
ATATAATATGTTATATTTCTGGCGATGGCCAGGAAACCGATTGGTAAGAAAGCAATGAACAGAAAAATGACCTTTTTCATCGACGATGATCTTTACGAGGTTATTGCAAAAGCAAAATGGAAACTTGAAATGGATGTTTCCGAAATAATAAGAAAATCTATTCATGATTATCTGGATAAGAACCTTGATATTCAAACAAAAAATAAATTTAAATCTGTATTTGATAAGTAATAATTTATAATTTTTTAACCCAGATTTCAATCCCTTTTAAAAAATAGTTAAATCTAAAACTTTATTCTTCCCCGTAAATTGATTTGTAGACAAATTAAATTTTTTGAGAGGTATCTATGGCAACGGGAAAATCAAAAGCTGAAGTTGAAAAATTAGGGAAGAAGTTGATGCCAGATTTAAAGAAATCATGATTAGCATCCACCAGCAATGCGTGGAATACGGCCATTCAGGAAAAAATCACCTCGATTGTGTAAAAGAAAGTATAGATAAAAATATTATTTTGATAACATTAGCATAATGTTTGGACAAAAAACTGACTATCTTTAGGAACTATTTCCCTTATACTTATAATTATAAAGACATAAAAAAAGGGAAAAGAGTTATGTCTACAAAGAAAGCGTTCCTTGAATACCTTGGTAACAGGAAATGGAAGAAAGTTAAAAATTCACAAGTAGTTGCCGGAAGGAGTTACCTGAGATATGCAGGGGGAAGAAAATGGAAAAAACAGCGGAAGGCCCCGCTTAAGCACTAGCGGGTCGCGCTCAGGAGACTATCCAATTATATCTATAGTTAATCAGCTTTTAGGTATGGTAGGTGAAAACCCTTCACCATAGATGGTCTCCTTCTTTTTCTTAAAAAATATTCCAAAAAGAAGTATGTATGTCGTAACCTATCTTGTCCCAAAATTCACATTTGGCTTTTAGGTCTTTATTACTTTCTATTTCATCCACAGGTGTTACCAGTATCACATTAGAAGTTCGGGATTTGTATTCCGGCCATTCGGGCGTTTTGCCGTTGGGATCAGCATTCTTGGCAAAATTGGTCCAGAATTCAACCATTAACCTTGAGAGTAATCTTTCCTCTTCGTTAAATTTATATCCGATTTCCTCAGCAGAATGAAAAACAAATGGAAGTTCAAAGCCATGGCAGACAGCATCTGCGCAGACGGTCAGATTTATAATCTTTAAAGGATTAAACGACGGCACCTGGTCAAATAAATAAACCCATGTTTTTTCTGAAGAGTTATCGGCAAGAAAGAGAGAAGGGCATGTAAAAAGGTAATCGGTAAGGACCTTGCCCAGCATATATTCATTGTTACCGTTTTGATGGGGATATTTTTCCAATACCCTGTTTTTAAGTCTATTGCTTCGGAATATAACATCAAGAGCAAGTGAATACTCTATGTCACTCAGTTTGTTCATCTTGAGCTTATTCATTGCAAAGCCTACAAATGTAAGGCCTTCATTCTTATTAGTGCCGATAATAAGTGGTTTATTTATTTTGGCGCTGGCTATTTTCTTTAGCGGATGCACCGGAACTATTTCTCCATCTATTACTGGCGCCCATATAAGAAAGTCCTTTATTCCATGAAGGGCTGCTTCTATAACCCTGTCGCTTATTATCTCGGCTTTTACAACTTCTTCTGCGGTCTTTGAGCGCATGCATTCGATGTCATTATCATTACAGTCGAGGTTCTTTGCAAAATCACCTGCAATAGGCCTTGAATCTTTTATAGTTTTATAAGGAATGCCGAGGGGATTGCTTTCCATAATGGCATTATTGAATAGTTCTCTTGAAGCAGCAGGGCCAATTAAATGAAGGGCCACACTGGAAGCTCCCGCACTCTGGCCATAAAGTGTAACGTGATCAGGGTTTCCGCCAAACTTGCTGATATTGTTTTTTACCCATTTCATTGCAAGGAGCTGGTCCATAATACCAAAGTTGCCGTTAATCTCTTCACCAGTTTCTTTGTCCTTAATGCCTGCCAGGAAACCGAGTGATGCTACCCTGTAGTTTATACTAACTACTATTACATCTCCCTTTGATGATGTGTATGCGCCGTCATATACAGGGTCGCCGTTAAATCCATAAAGAAATGCACCCCCATAGATAAATACCATTACACTTCTCGGCTTTTCGGATTTTTCCCCGGGTGTCCAGACATTTACTACAAGGCAGTCTTCACTATATGATAGAGAAGGGTTAAACCTGTTAGTCTGGGGGCATGCAGGGCCGTGAGCTGTAGCCTTAAAAGTCCCTTTCCAACCCGAATTGGGAATTGGTGCACGCCAGCGGTTTTTACCTGCCGTAGTTTCACCAAAAGGAATACCCAGATAAGCATTTGAAAATTTCCCGTTAGAATTTTTGACCCGGGTCCCGCACAACTTTCCCTGTTCAAGTTCAATTTCCTGTGCAGTGCAACCGGGCCTTGTTCTTAAATCGTTTTCTTCTGCAATAATATTTTCTAAGTTTTTATGTGGTTGTGGATCCTGATAAGCAATAGCA
>JAUXJP010000237.1 GCA_030624695.1 Candidatus Dadabacteria bacterium
GACAGTGCCCGATGGGGATACCTTAATAAACGAAAATGAAGATGCTCAGCTTGGTGCAAAGGATTTTCTTCGCGATACCGCTCTTTATTACACATTTATATGGGTATTCAGGTTTTTCTATGTAAGAAATAAGAATTCGAGGATGTTCGATACTTCCCTTGAAGATTGGTGGGACAATGTTTCGCAGTGGCCAGTTACAGATGACGAAGATACTTTCTTTACCAATTATGTGGTTCACCCTTTCTCGGGCGCAATGTCCTTTCTTTACTATAGGCAGATGGGCCATGGTTTTTGGTCGTCTTTTCTAGGATCTGCTGTGCAGAGCACGCTGTTTGAATACACAATTGAAGGGATGGTTGAAACTCCGTCACTACCGGACCTTTTGGCCACGCCACTGATCGGTACCCCTCTGGGCTACGGTCTGGAAAAAACTTCGGAATGGTTATATAACACTGATAACGGAGCTGCGAAAGTTGCGGCACATATAATTAACCCAATGCGTAATTTTGTATATGACCGCCAGCTTGTACTTATTAATCCACTGACAGGCCAGTTTGAATTCAGTGGAGAGTTCCAGACAAGACTTCCACCTGCAAAACTGAAGTCCATAAAGTATGCATACCCGCTTTTTTTTGAACCCGCTGTACCTACCGGTTATTTCAGGGCTTTTGTTGAAGTAGCGCAACAGGATCAGCATCTAAGCAGCGGTGAATTTATATTTTATAATATTAAAGCGGAATTCCCGTCTAAAAATAATTTTTACAGTGCATATATAAGGATTTCACAGGCAGGGGTAAACAGCATTGTAGTTAACGGAAAACAAGTAAACGATGGATTTGAGCTTGCCAACCTGCTTGTAGGCGGAAAGGCCATTATGTATAAAACTGACAGTTCTGTATATACGCTGGGAATGGATGTTATACTTCCTCTTGCCTTCAAAGACAATATTGAGAGACTTAACGCAATAGTGAGAAACAGCCCCAGGGATTACCCCCTTTATTTAAAAGGTGCATTAACCTTTACACCATACATATCTACACTTCATTACTACAAGTGGTTTAGTATTCAGAATAATATTGGATTTGACCTCGTTACACGTGCAGAAAATCTAGAGGGAGACAGCGTGGAGACAAGGTTAAAGTACAGCTCCGCTGCCGGTGTTTCAGTGCCTTTGGAATTTTTTAACCCGATATTTTTTGTAGAATTTGATGGTATTACAAATTTTTCTACAGAAATATATAAAAAAACAGATCTTTTTATGACCGGCGGTGTAAGGCTAGGAAAACGGTTCGCACCTGGTTTCGCAGTACAGGTCCCGTTAAGCGGGACAAGTAATGATAATACTGTAGTAAGCTACATGGTAGACCTTACCATGAGGTTCTGAAACGATGTTATTCTGGCTTTGTCTGAAGCCGTTTTTCAAAACTGTCGATCGGAATTGCCGAAAGAGTAACTATCTGTACAGTACCTCTCGCACCAAGTTCAATCACAACTCTTGCAATAGTTTCGTTGTCAGGGGCTTCCAGAATATTAATAAAATCATACGGGCCAAGCACAGCATACTGGGCCAGCACTTTTACACCCATTTTTTCGAGTTCGGTATTAACTTCCTTAATTCTTTCCGGCCTCATTTTAACTGTTTTTCTGCCTTCATCTGTAAGAGTTGAAAGCATTATATACTTGCCCATTATACAGCTCCTGATTTACGTATTGAATATTCCGGTAAATATTAACTTCTCATATTTATAACGCAATTGATGATTAAATTTAATTATTAAAAGAATCTTTCAGTGATAGGCAGGGATAGTTTGCGGATCCAGTATATTTGAACCCGCAAATATTAGACAACTTTTTCGAGTGCTTTTTCTATTTCACTTTTTGGTACTGCTCCGATGATCTGTTCCTGTACTTCACCGTTTTTAAATACGATAAGTGTCGGGATACTCCTGATACCAAATTTCATGGAAATTTCAGGGTTTTCATCAACGTTTACTTTACCAACTTTGACTTTATCAACAAAATCATTAGAGATCTCCTCAATAACAGGTCCAAGAGCCTTACAAGGTCCGCACCATGGAGCCCAAAAATCTACGAGGACAGGTTTATCACTGCTGATTACTTCTGCGTCGAAGCTTGCATCATTTAGAGTAACTATTGCTTCACTTGCCATTTTTTTCTCCTTGATAAATTTTGTATATAAGAATTTATGTCTTTAGTTTAGCTTGTCAAGATGAATTCTGTATTAACAGTATTATTGATAAGAAAATAAAGATAAAGTTTCAAATCAATATTTGTTTTACCTTTAAAATATAATCGGTAATATAAGGTTTTGTCCACAAAGGTGTTAATAAATAGTTAATATTATATAAATATGCAGATAGTTCTTACTATAATTTCTTTTCTTATTCTCAGCAGCCAATGTTTATTTGCACAGGCGCCTCCTGCAGCCCCGGTAACCGTTTCAGTAGTTACTCAAAAAGAAGTACGTAAACCCGTAACACTGGTAGGATCGGTGGAACCCTTGCGTAAAAGTCTGGTATCAGCAGAAATAAGTGGAATAGTGGTTGAATACCCATACTCCGAGGGTGATTATGTTGAGGAAGGCCAGGTAATTGCCCGGCAGAATACAAGTAAGCTGAATTTGATGTTAAATGAAGCGATAAATACGAAAAACGAATCAAAAGCCAGGCTGAAACTTGCCGAAGATGAACTTGTTAGAATAAATGAACTTCATGAAAGAGGGATAGTATCCA
>JAUXJP010000152.1 GCA_030624695.1 Candidatus Dadabacteria bacterium
ATAAACAAAAATCATCCCTCCCTGCCCGTCGCATTACTTGGGCGCTGTTAGCGCTTTTATTTTTCTATATTAGTTTTGATGACGGCACACGGTTTCATGAAAATATGAGTATGTTTTTATACAAAACGGCATCGCCTGATGTAAAGGGCTTTATGTTTGATTGGTTCCCTAGTTATCCCTGGATATTAATGTTATTTCCACTCTTTGGCGGGATGGGAATATTGATGTTATACGCGATAATCAACTACATCAATGATCACGCCGCAAAATGGTTTATTTTTACCGGTTTATCGTTGTATGTAATAGCGGTTATGTTGGATTTTGTAGAGGGTGCTTCACTTCCCGGTTCAACGTCAATCAATTTTTTTGAACGATTTTTCAACCAGCATGCCCATGCCAGGCATACCATTAAAGTCGTGGAAGAATTTATAGAAATGTTTGGTACTACCTGCATACTGATTGGGTTTGTCCGTCATTTTTTTGTCGAATTTACAATAAAACGCTGTATGGCGCAAAATCGTAATATAAATCGAGACGTCACACCATGACCATTTGGGAGTAAGTCCAAGAGGTGCTATTATATTAAAGAGACTGGCAATGGCCAGGGCTGTACTTGAAGACAGAACATACTGCATACCCGATGATATAAAAAAGATGGTGATACCGGCTTTTTCTCACAGAGTAGTGCTGAGAAATGTCTCGCATCCGGGAGCAGGTAACGAGAGTGAAGCATTAACAAACTTATTGAGGGAAGTTACAGTCCCTGTGTGAACTAAAATGAACAATGGACCAAATATAAAAATATACCGGGCAAAATCTTCACCATTACTGACAATTGCTGTAATTTTAATTGTTGTAGTGGGGATTTCGCTATTTTTCTTTTTTGGATTTATCGCCCTGATAGTTGCGGGCATACTTGCTATAGGTACTTCTCTATATAGGTTTTTCGTTCCGAAAAAACCGGACAAATTTAAAGATTATGATCCCAGGACCGGTACTATTACACTTGAAAAATCTGATTATGAAATCATAGACGATGACAAGTAGCTAAATTGCCTTCTGATTTTCTTTACCGCTAATGCAGATACCTGTACTCAAAAGAGAGGTCGGGCCAAAAGGGGCAACAATAATCGGACTTGGTTCAATGCTGGGTACCGGTGTTTATATTGCACTCGGCCTTGCTTCGGGCTTTGTAGGCTACTATATTTTTCTTTCGATTCTTATTGCAGGAGGCCTTGCTATATGCAACGGTTTTTCCAGCGCTCAGCTCGCAGCCAATCATCCAACCAGCGGGGGAAGTTATGAATTCGGAAGGATACACCTAGGCAAGGAGATTGGTTTTGTCGCGGGATGGGTCTTTATTTTAGCAAAAGGGGCTTCTGCTGCTGCCGCTTCTCTTGCAATCTCCTGGTACCTGAAATCCTATTTCAATATAGAGTACGAACATTTTGATAAATTATTCCCCGTAGTAACCATCCTGATACTTGGATGCATAATACAGATGGGACTCCGGATTACTATTATCGTTAATACAATTATTGTATTAATTACTGTTATAACACTGGTAAGCATAATCATTTTCGGCCTATTTCTAGTGCACAAAACCGGCAATGTCCAATTAACGGCGCTTCCAAAACATTTTGCAGACACACCGTTTTTCCCTTCATTTTTATATGCGACTTCGATTGTGTTCGTTGCCTTTACGGGTTACAGCAGGATTGCCACTATGGCTGAAGACATGAAATCACCAGGGACCACAATAAGGTTTGCAATATTCTATTCCATATTGATAGTGGCATTCCTGTATATAGGTGTTGCACTTACAGGCCTATCGGTGCTCGGCCCTGATAAGTTTTCCGATTTCTCCGAAAATAATGTGGCTCCGCTCTTTGGTATTGCAGACAAGCTAAGTTCTGAATATCTAAGGCTCCTTGTTTCAATCGGCGCGGTCACGGCAATGCTGGGGGTTATGCTAAACCTTATTCTCGGGGTTTCAAGGGTTTTCCTGGCAATGGGAAGAAACGGCGATATGCCGAGGTTCCTTGCTACTATTAAAAATTCAAACCCGACATATGCAATTATATTTGCATGTCTCGTGGTACTGGGCCTGATGCTTGCGGGAGATATAAAATCCAACTGGTCATTAAGTGCATTTAAAGTCCTGATTTACTATTCGATAACAAACCTCGCTGCACTTAAGCTTAAAGCCGAAGACAGGTTTTATCCCAGGTGGGTGTCATACCTGGGGCTTTCCGGCTGCCTTTTGCTTGTAGTTTTCTTTGAGCATAAGACCCTTTTCCAGGGTACTTACTTAATACTTGCAGGGATAATATGGTTTTATGTATTCCTGCTAATTAACAGGTTCAGGGTTTCCCGCTAGGACCGTTTCATATCTCTTTAAAATAAACAGCAGCTGTACAGCGCCGAGTTCGAGCAGGATCCAGGCAGTCATTATCGGAAATGCATCGGGATTGTTTAACTTAAACTGCAAATAAAGTCCGAAGAGGACTCCTCCAAATCCGGGGACAAGACCAAAAAGCCTGATAAGGATTCTAAATGTGGAGATACTGGTGGGGTTGTGTACGGCCATCCTTAAAAAGATAATGCATAAAAACAGCAAAAGTAACGCGGCGGAATATGAACCTATTACGTAGTTGCTCATGAGTTAAATGCTCCTTCTATTTCGCCGGCAAGGTTAAAATCCTTTTCTGTAAGGCCGCCTTCGCTGTGTGTAGAAAGGGTAATTTTTACTTTACTGTACTGAATCAGTATGTCAGGATGGTGGTCTGCTTTTTCTGAAAGTATCGCAATCCTGTTTACAAAACCAATTGAAGCAATAAAATTTGCAAACTTAAAACTTTTTACAATTTCATTCCCTGCCCTTTCCCAACCGTTGAGCCCGGACAGTTTATTGTTGATTTCCGTGTCATTAGATAATCCCATATTTAACTCCTCTATTCTTTCTGCTATTTCATTATAGTTTAAAATCTGTTTAAATTAAATGGGGAATGAAAAATGTTTAATGTATTTATAGGCCTGGGTTCTAATCTGGGCAACAGGACCGAGAACTGCCTGGCAGCTATTGAGTACCTGTCTAACTTTACTATCATTAAGGCTGTCTCATCTTTTTACGAGACGGAACCTGTGGGCAATGAAGACCAGCCGAAGTTTATTAATGCCGTGGCAAAGGTCAATACCCTTCTTTCTCCTTTAAATCTCCTGAATTCACTAAAAGCTGTAGAGAGCCAGCTTGGGCGTGAAAGGAGTGAAAAATGGGGCCCGAGGACCATAGACCTTGATATACTGATCTATGAAGATTTTATGCTGGATTCCCAGGAGCTTACTATCCCCCACAAGGAACTTGTAAAAAGAAGGTTTATGCTGGAGCCGCTTTGCGAGATAGAGCCGTGGCTTGAACACCCAACCCTCAATAAGACCATGAGTACAATACTAAAAGGCCTTGTAGACGAAAGAGAAGTTGTAATTGTGGGCAACTTTTACGAAAACAATCAACAGTAATCCACAGCTTATCCACAGACTTTTTACATACTTATCAAGATATTTTCAACAGGTATATGCCTAACAATCTAAATTAATGGAAATTTTAGCATGATATTTACACCTAAAATAAATTTAAATAAAGCTGAAAAACATAAAATGGGCATTGATTAAGTTAAACGCCTCTTTTTTTATTAATAATTTTTTACTGTCCCGCAGCTAATTTTGCAGATTCGAGTGTGTTCCACAGGAGCATGGTTATTGTCATCGGGCCTACACCTCCGGGTACAGGTGTGATATAAGACACCTTGTCGGATAAATTGGCAAAGTCCACATCACCAGTGAGTTTGCCTTCATCATTCCTGTTTATACCTACATCTATCACAACGGCACCGTCCTTAACC
>JAUXJP010000112.1 GCA_030624695.1 Candidatus Dadabacteria bacterium
GTAAAAAAAGTCATTACAAACAGAGATGCCGTAGCTGGAACACTTGCAACTTTTGTAAGAGATTTGGGAGTTAAGAATAAGAATGTTGCTATCTCCATATCCGGCCATTCCGTAATAATAAAGAAAGAAACTCTTCCTTCAATGTCTAAAAATGAATTAGCAGAATCAATCCCCTGGGAGCTTGAACAGTACCTTCCCCAGAGTGTCGAAGATGTAAATTTTGACTATCAGGTACTACCCGAGGTTTCTCCCGAAGGAAATATAGACGTTCTAATCGTTGCTGCTAAGAAAGATATTACAAATGACTATGTTTCATTGGTAAGAAGCGTCGGACTAAACCCTATGATAGTTGATGTTGATGTATTTGCCTTAGAGAATATGTACGAGGTTAACTACTCTGATGTTGGTGGTGTGATAGCACTTGTGAATATGGGGGCATCGGTAACAAACATTAATATTTTAAAAGACGGTGTTTCAATTTTTACAAGAGATATAACTACAGGTGGCAATCAGTTCACCGAATGGATTATGAAGGAACAAAACTTAGGTTTTGAAGAGGCTGAACAGTCAAAACAAAATCTAAGCCAAGGTGAAATCCCTTTTGAACTGGAACGGATAACAAATGATTATATTGATCTGATAACCGGGGAAGTTAAAAGGACACTTGATTTCTTTTCTTCGAATTTTTCACAGGACAGGATCTCTAAAATAATTCTTAGCGGCGGATCTTCCAAAGTCCCCAATATTATAGAAACACTTCAGGATATAACAGATATAGATGTAGAACTTGTCAATCCATTTAACAATATAGCAATAAGTGATAGTGAATTTGACCCGAACTATATATCTGATATTTCTCCTAAAATGGGTGTTGTAATAGGACTTGCACTCAGGAGAATGGGAGACAATTAATGATTAGAATTAATTTACTTCCAAAAGTTGACATTAAAAAGCCCAGAAAGGGCATAGGAGAAATGTTTATAGGTACCCTTGCACTCCTTGTTGTGCTCGGAGTCATTCTTGCTACACATTTCAGCCAGGCAGGAAAGATCAGGAATACAAAAAATGAAATTAAAAGTACTGAGAAGAAAATAGAAGCATTAAAGGATGTTGAAAAGCAGGTTAATGAATTTAAGAAAAAAAATAAGGAACTGGAAAGAAGAATTCAGATAATTGTTGACCTTGAAAAGAAAAGATCAGGCCCACTCTACGTAATGGATTCCCTGTCTACTTCTATTCCTTCAAGATCCTGGATAGAGAATATAAAATCTAAACGTGACGTAACTACCATAACAGGAATTGCATGGAATGAATTTACTGTTGCGGAATTTATGAGAAATCTCCAAAATTCTAATTATTTTAAAGATGTAAAATTAAAAGTTATTAAGCAGGAAGATGTGAGTGGTCTTCCGCTTAGAAAATTTGAGATAATTTCAACAATGGACTTTATTGGTAAACAAAATACTCCGGAAAGTGAAAATAAAGGAGAAGAAGTTCCTACTAATAAAAAGGGAAATGAGATTTAAACAGAGGCAAATATGTTAGATAATTTAACAGATTGGCTAAATGAACAGACACTAATTACTAAACTCGGAATTTTTGTAGGGTTAATAGTGATAATCTCGGGGGTTTACTGGTATTTTTTCTGGTCTCCAAATGATGTTCAATTAACGAGACTGAATAGTACATTACAGACCAAGCGGAAAAAACTTACTGAACTTGAAAATATCAAAAAAGATCTCCCAAATTTTATTGCTGAAAATAAAAGGTTGGAAAAAGAATTTAAGATTGCATCTTTGAAATTACCAAAAGAAGAAGAACTTCCTGCACTAATTAACAGTATTTATTCCGATATTTCAGCATCCGGTTTAGAACCGGTTGTATTTGCCCCAAAAGCACATGCAAATAAAGAAATTTATGCAGAGATACCAATAGAAATGAAAGTGAAAGGCAGTTATTTTGAACTTGCAAATTTCTTTGACCGGATTTCCAGATTACCAAGAATTGTTAATGTAAGGGACTTAAATCTAAAAAGAAGTAAGGATTCCAATGCAAGAA
Organism: Candidatus Dadabacteria bacterium; assembly: GCA_030624695.1. Classification (GTDB taxonomy): domain Bacteria; phylum Desulfobacterota_D; class UBA1144; order Nemesobacterales; family JAJCZQ01; genus JAJCZQ01. The sequence goes on from JAUXJP010000112.1 coordinate 2,059, forward strand.
ACATTCTTTTAGATGCAGAATTTAGTACTGTAACTTTCAGGTTACTGCCACCAATGCCTGCTTCGGATGAAAGTAAATTAAAAAAAAGGAAATCAAGAAGTAGAACAAGAAGTAGAAAGAAATAAATATTAATAATGGTATCAAATATGAAAATATTTAAACTTCTTAACATTTTGTTCATCATAAATACCATGTTTTTATTAGGTATTGGTTTTGCCTTCGCACAGGATGGTGAGAAAGTAAAGGACAGTACTGATACAGCATTAGTTGATGGTGTAAAGCAAATACAGAAATCAAAACAAGATGCTGAAGGTAACCTTGATGAAATTAATCAGAAATCCGAAACAGCGATTGATGTTGATTTAGATGAAGATTCTGGCCAGGGAGATGAAATTCTCGATGATACTGAAAAACCTGAACCCAGAATTACAATTGAGGAATCTTTAAGAAGGCCTTTATACCAGGCTTTTGGCAAGAGAGATCCTTTTAAGCCTTTTATTAAAGAACCTAAAGAAAGAGAAGCAACAATCTCAGAAACAACTCCCCCAATTAAACGGTTTCCTCTTGATGAGTACAGAATTGTGGGAATTGTGTGGGTTGATAACGTGCCAAGGGCAATGGTTGTTGACCCAGAAAAAAATACTTATTTTTTAGGAAGGACTGATGAGATTGGTAATAGAAATGGAGTTATTCTCGAGGTTTCAGCGAATGGATTACTTGTTAATGAAAAAAGATTTTTTGAAGATGTATTTGGAGAAAAAAAAGTTGAAGTAAAAAAATCAGTCTTAGCATTTGCTGATGAAGAGGATAAAAATTAAATATTTGTAATAATTACAAGGAGGTAGAGCAAGGGATGGTATTTCTAAAATATAAAAACATAATAAATTTCAATATATGTATTGCTGTTTTAACAATAATGCTCCTTATACCTAATTCTGGTATAGCCCAGGGTATGAATGATAACCCTTACTCCAATATTAACACTGATCAATTGAATGTAATTGAAGCAATTGGTTTTGAAGCTAGAGAAGGTAAAGCCATTGTTACAATTGAATCAGATAATCTTGTAGTATACGAAACTACACCGAATGAAAGCGGCAGATTAACTCTTAAACTTAGAGATGTTATCCTTGCTCAAAAATTCCAGGTTGCACGTGATGTAACGGAATACGATAGCCCCTTAAGTTTTATTTCTTCTTTCAGGGACCCTGTAAAAGAAGATGATGTATTGATTGTTATAGAGTATAAACAAGATACAGATGTTGAATATGACCTAATCCAGGATCCAAACAAAATAACAATTAATTTCCAAAACGTAATCTTGGAAGATATGGAAAAATTAATTAAACAAGCAGAACAAGAGAAATGGGCATTTGATGTCAGGGTTGTATCTACACCTGGAGCCATAAAAACTTACAGAGGTGAATTAGTATCTTTTGATTTTAAGGATGCAGATGTCCGTGATGTTTTAAGAATCCTATCCGATATAAGTGGCTTTAATATGGTTATTGCTAGAAATGTTGAGGGTTCTGTTACGCTGAAACTAAATAATATCCCATGGGACCAGGCACTTGATATTGTACTTGAAGATGCAGGACTTGGTGCTGTTGTAGACGGCAATGTTTTAAAAATTGCTCCATTAAAAACACTCCAGGCCAGGCAGCAGGCTCTTCAGCGGGCATCAAAGTCGAGTGAACAGTTTAAACCATTAATTACAAAACAGGTTTTCGTTAATTATGCGAGAGCTGAAGAATTACAGCCTCTTGTTGACCCAATTTTAAGTTCACGCGGTGATATGAGAATTGATGTCAGGACAAACAGTGTGTTAATAACTGATACACCCGAAAAGGTAGCACAAATATCCGAACTTTTGCAGGACCTTGATACAAGGACTCCGCAGGTGTTAATTGAATCAAGAATTGTCCAGGCAACTCTCAATTTTACAAGGGAACTTGGTGTTCAGTGGGGATTTAATTACAAGGCTTCAGCAGAAACCGGTAATCCTACGGGAGCCACATTCCCATCCAGTGTAGCCGCAGGTGGTACAAACGTTGGTTCACCTTTTGGAACAAACGGCGATTCCTTCATAGTTGATCTTCCAGCGGCAGTAGGAACAGGTGCTGGTGGAGTATTTGGACTTGTACTTGGAAGTATTACAGGTGCATATGACCTTGATATCAGGCTTTCGGCCCTTGAGAACAGGGGGGACGGAAGGGTACTTTCTTCACCAAAAATATTAACCTTGGATAATACACCTGCAAGAATTGAACAGGGTGTTTCAATACCTTTTTTAAGTGTATCCGCAGCAGGTACTCAGACGCAGTTTGTTGATGCTACTTTAAGGCTTGAAGTAACACCTCAGGTAACCAATGATGACAGAGTATTAATGTCAATTAAAGTTACAGATAATGCACCTGATGAATCACTACAGGGAGCAAATGGACAGCCTAGTATCAGAAGAAACGAGGCTGAAACGCAGGTACTTTCTGCAGATGGAGAAACAATTGTGATAGGGGGAATATTCACAAGAGCCGTTACAGAAAACGAAAGCAGTGTTCCATGGTTCTCAAGAATTCCATTATTTGGGTTCTTATTTCAAAATACGAGCACAACAGACCAGAGAAGAGAATTA
>JAUXJP010000232.1 GCA_030624695.1 Candidatus Dadabacteria bacterium
CAAGTACCTTTGTTATGGCCGCTGTTAACGTAGTCTTTCCATGGTCCACGTGACCTATTGTTCCTATGTTTAAATGGGGCTTTATCCTCTCAAATTTAGCTTTCGACATCTATATGTTCCTCCTTAATAGATTGCCATTTTGTTTTATTTTATACTGCATTAGATTTCTCTTTTAATTCCAGTGCTAAGTTTTCGGGCAATGGAGCATAATTTGAAAATTCCATTGTAAATGTTCCCCTGCCTTCAGTCATAGACCTTAAATTTGTTGCGTAACCGAACATCTCTCCAAGAGGCGTTTCTCCTCTTATTGCCTGCATGTTTCCACGCATCTCAGTATTATTAACCCTACCCCTTCTTGAACTAAGGTCACCTATAACAGTCCCCATAAAATCATCGGGAACTACAACTTCAAGACCCATTACAGGTTCAAGTATTACGGGTTTGGATTTATTTACTGCTTCCTTAAAAGCCTGTGAACCGCAAATTTTAAAAGCTATTTCAGAAGAATCCACTTCATGAAATGAACCATCGTAAAGAGTTACGGAAACATCAACAACCGGGTAACCGGAAACAACACCGGTCTCCATAGCTTCAACGATACCTTTCTCAATGGCTGGTATATATTCTTTAGGTATAACTCCACCCTTTATTTTATCCACAAATTTAAAACCCTCACCTCTTTCTAGAGGTTCAACCCTGATTTTAACATGTCCATATTGACCTCGGCCTCCGGTCTGTCTGATAAATTTGTTTTCAATATCAGCATCCCTTGTAATTGTTTCACGGTAAGCTACCTGAGGTGCACCAACGTTCGATTCAACATTAAACTCTCTGTTAAGCCTGTCAACAATAATCTCAAGATGAAGTTCACCCATTCCTGAAATCACAGTCTGCCCTGTCTCATCATCATATTTGATTTTAAATGATGGATCTTCAAGGGCTAATTTGTTTAGTGAAAGACCAAGTTTTTCCTGGTCCGCTTTTGACTTAGGCTCTATAGCTATTGAAATAACAGGTTCAGCAACGTGTAGACTTTCAAGTACAATTGGCTTTGTTTCATCACAAAGAGTATCACCTGTTATAGTATTTTTTAATCCTACTGCTGCAACAATACCGCCTGCCACATTTTCTTTTATATCTTCCCTTTTATCAGCATGCATCCTTAGAAGTCTTCCGATTTTTTCCCTTTTTTTCCTTGTCGAATTGTAAACGGTAGAACCAGACGAGATCTTTCCCGAATAAAGTCTTACATATGTAAGCTGTCCTACAAATGGGTCTGTAAGAATTTTAAACGCAAGTGCTGAAAACGGGGCGTTTTCATCCGGAACCCTTATAACTTCTTCATTTGTATCAGGATTTAATCCCTTTACAGGGGGTAAATCAACAGGGGAAGGCATAATTTCAACTACTGCATCCAGCAGAAGCTGTACACCCTTGTTTTTAAATGCAGAACCGCACAATACTGGTACTATCTGCAGTGCTATAGTCTGTTTTCTGATTTCTTCTTTAATTTTATCTTTGGGGACATCTTTACCATTCAGGTAAAGATCCATAATTTCTTCACTGTGATCCGAAAGACCTTCAATAAGTTTCTCTCTGTAACTATCTGCAGTTGCTTTAAGATCATCTGGTACATCTATAAATTCATACTTTGAACCAAGTGATTCTCCGTCCCATATAGCCATCTTCATACTGACAAGGTCGACAATGCCTTTAAACTCATCACCGTCAAACCATGGGATCTGAAGGCAAACAGGGTTTGTATTCAGCCTGTCCTTTACCTGCTCAACAACTTTATAGAAATCTGCTCCCACCCTGTCCATCTTATTAACAAAACACAACCTGGGAACTTCATAGCGGTCAGCCTGTCTCCAGACAGTCTCAGTCTGAGGCTCAACCCCGCCAACACAATCAAAAACAACAACAGCACCGTCAAGCACTTTTAAAGATCTTTCAACTTCAATTGTAAAATCAACGTGGCCGGGTGTATCAATTATATTAACCCTGTGGTCATTCCAGAAACATGTGGTTGTAGCAGAGGTGATAGTAATTCCGCGTTCTCTTTCCTGCTCCATCCAGTCCATAGTAGTATTGCCTTCATGGACTTCGCCGATTTTATGAGTAAGGCCTGTATAATACAAGATTCTTTCAGTTGTAGTGGTCTTGCCCGCATCAATATGTGCGATAATCCCTATATTTCTTACTTTCTCAATTGGTATAACTTTTTCAGACATAATCGAGCTTTAATCCTCCAAACCAACTACCATCTATAGTGAGCAAATGCCCTGTTAGCATCGGCCATTTTATGAGTATCTTCCTTTTTCTTAATTGCCCCGCCGCGGTTTTCCGAAGCGTCAAGCAGTTCTGCGCTAAGTTTCTGCACCATGGACTTTTCTGATCTTTTTCTTGTTGCGTCAAGCAACCACCTAATGGCCAGAGACTGTTTTCTGAATGAGTTTAAATCCATAGGTACCTGATATGTGGCACCACCTACCCTTCTCGGCCTTACTTCAACACTTGGCTTAATGTTATCCATAGCCTGATGGAATACTTCGAGGGCATCTTTCCCTGATTTTTTGGCTACTATATCCATCGCACCATACAAAATCTTTTCTGCTGTACTTTTTTTACCGTCATACATAAGGGAATTTAAAAATTTAGACACAATAATATCGTTATACTTTGAATCCAGCGTAATTTTTCTTTTAGGAACTGATCCTTTTCGTGGCATTTTTTAATATTTCCTTAGAAATTAATTTATCTAGTTATTTAGGTTTCTTAGCACCATACTTCGACCTGCTTTGTCTTCTGCTATCAAC
>JAUXJP010000252.1 GCA_030624695.1 Candidatus Dadabacteria bacterium
CAACGGGCCGGTAAATGCTATCGATGGTGCGCTCAGAAAAGCACTTGAAAACTTTTTTCCAACCCTTAAAGAAGTAAAACTGATTGACTACAGGGTAAGAGTTGTTTCAAACAAGAAAGGTACTGATTCGGTTGTTCGCGTACTCGTGGAATCAGGCGACGGACATGACAACTGGAGTACTGTCGGTGTTTCCGAGAATATTGTCGAGGCCAGCTGGCAAGCACTTGCCGACAGTATTGACTACAAACTTTTAAAAGAAAGCCTTAAAGAAAAAAGCTAATTAATAATTAAGGTTCTAAACTCTTTTAAGAAAACTTTTTTACTTAATTCCGAATAAATAACTATTTTTCTACAAAAAATTCAATGAAATAATTTGGTTGATTTTATATAGGGCCTGTTCTACGTCCTGATAGTCATATTCACCCATCAGGGCAAATTGCATAAGGTTTTTCTCTGAAAGGTAATTACTCCTGTAGCTAAGAAAAACATTTTGCTTCTCCAGCTCTTCACCAACAGCTATGGAATTCAGATTATTACAGATTTTAAAGGTAATAACAGCCGGAGAAGAATTAGGGTTATCATTAAAAATTTCTATACCCATTTGTTCCAACCCGTCCCTGATAATTTCTCCAACCCCGGAAGCAAAGTCCCTGTTTTTATTTACATCAAGCAATTGTAAAGACTTATTCAATGCTGAAAGGAGGTTTGATGAAAGTGTAAACGGGGCACCTTCAGACTGTATAAAATAGCCAAGATCAAGGTAACGTGGAATAGAAGTATTCGGCAGTATGTATTTATTATAGATTACAAAACTGAGTCCCGGATATGCTGCCAGAGCCTTGCCGCTTGCTCCTGATGCAAGGTAAACCCCGCTTAAATCAGTATCAATTATGCCAAGCGAGCTTATGCAGTCGACACACAGCAAAACATCGTTTGAACTACATATTTTCTCTAATGATTCCACATCATTTAAAATCCCCGTGGACGTTTCACATTGGACAAACCACAGCCAGCTATAAGAACTCTCTTTTATTTTCCTTGCTATATTCTTGTAATTAAAAGGGTCTCCCCAGTTCTCATTTAACGTATCAAATTCAAGATTAAACCTTTTTGCATGGTCAATAAGCCTTTCCCCAAACTCACCATTATGAAGTATGAGGCCCTTACCTTTTATGGTTGAAAGCTGAGCCGCAATATGATCATTGGCTAAGGTACCCGAACCCATAAAAATCTGGGCAAAACTACTATTTGTTAATTTACACAAACTTTTCTCAGTATCTTTCAGGAGTTTATTAAATTTGGCTGACCTGTGTGAAATTGGTTCGGCATTGAATGCTTTTTCAACTTCACTCTTTACTTTTACCGGGCCCGGTTGTAATAAGATTTTGTCATTATTATTTGTAGATTCTCCCGTACCTTTAAGAACCCTGGTCCTGTTCTTAAATTTAAAATATGATCCGGGTGTCAGGAACATTGGCTGATAGCGTGCGCCGTTGGTACCGACTAAAGGGCCAAATGGTTTAAATCCCAGGGTCTTGTAAAGCCTTTCCTGTGTTGTAGTTGCAGATATAATAGCAAGGTCATACTTCATCTGTTCACAGTATTGAGCAAGGTATTGGAAAAGCCCCTGTATTACTTTTCTGTTTCTCTCTCCTTTTCTGATAGAAAGCAGTCTGAGTTCACAGATGGAGCTATGGCCAGGTATATATTCTTTAAGGTTATCGAGTTTGAGATCAAGGGAAAACGGGCGTTTATCTCTGACCGCGATCATACCCGCTACTAAATTTTTCTTGAGGCAGATTATATAGTTGTTTTCTTCGTGGAATTTATCTACTAAGGTTTTTTCCCGGTTAGTACCATGCTGGGGGATTTCCTCTGCAAAGGTTTCATAATTTAATTTATGAACCTCGTTAAGTTCCCAGTCCTGGTCAGCAATTTTAAATCTAATCATATTAATTAATCCGGAGAATTATTATACAGGAAAACCAGGGTGAATCTTAAAGGAACCTTTTTTTTAACTCGGGAGTCGGGAGCATACACACATCCTTTTTCCCGAACCACCTATAACGGTTTTTCGCAACTAAATCATATACAAAATTTCTAATAGGCCTCGGTATGTAAATAAGATAATAAAGGATAAACCACATACCATCCAGGCGTTTAAAGATCCTTAAAACTGCATCAGACTTTAAGTAATAATTGTCGTTTTCAACAAGTACCATTGTTTTTATGTTATCGGGGTTGATACCAAACTCTTTTTGAAGATTTCTCCCCTCATTTGACTGAAGGGAAGCAAATTTAAATTTTGCATCGGGGTCCCGCTTTATCGTGAAAACAACAAAACCACTGCATAGATTGCAAACACCGTCAAACAGTATGTTTAAACGTTCCATAATATCTTAAGATAAACATCATTTGTGAAACATCAAATATATTAAAGTAAATTACTTGCCATTTCGGCAAGTTCGGACCGTTCGCCTTTTTCCAAATTTATGTGTGCATAAATTTTCTAGACCTACATTTTTTCAATCATATAACTCAGGCCATTTGAGAGTTTTTTTAATTTAAATAAACAATTATAGGGGGTGCTTTTTATAAACTTAATATATTTTTGTTAAAAAATCATTAAGAACAATTTAAATTAC
>JAUXJP010000144.1 GCA_030624695.1 Candidatus Dadabacteria bacterium
ATATGGATTCCATTTCTTGCGCCGAAAATATAGGACTTCATTCTCGGATTCCAGTGACTTTTCTGGTGGCCAAAATGTACACCGGCTTCAAGCAGGTTCTTCATACTTACTAATTCGCCGGTCTGTGTTTGTTCAGACATAAAATTTCTCCTGTGAATTTAAAATAAACCCCAGATTAATACCATGAAATGTAATCTTTAGCAAGGTGGAAAATTAATATTTGGGAGTAGTTACTATTACTGATATAGCAGATAAAATCTAATGTGATGAATAATATACAGAGTAGAAATTATCTTATCATAATAAACCCAAGGTCAGGGAAGGGATTTGAAGGGAATAAATCCGAAAAAATTAAAGACTATCTTGAAGAAAACAAGGTAAGTTTCGAGATAAAAAAGACCGAAAAAAGGGGAGATGCTGAAGATTTTGCCAAAAATGGCGCCAAACAGGGTTTTACTCATATAATCTCAGTAGGGGGTGACGGAACTTCAAGTGAAATTGTCAATGCAATTCATGATGCAGACGTTGTTTTTTCCATTATTCCTAACGGGAGCGGTAATGATTTTCCACGTGCCCTCTGTATTCCCTGTGACTTTGATTCAGCTCTTCGGAACATAGTTTTTGGAAAAGAGCTGGACGTAGATATTGGAAAATTTCGTGACAGGTATTTTATAAACGGACTTGGGATTGGCCTGGACGGGGCTGTCGCGAAGAGGTTTAAATATTTAAAAGTTTTTGGTGCTTTTGCCGGCTATCTTATAGGTGCAGTAATAGAAGCATTTATGTTTAAAGGTTTTTATGCGAAGCTGAGTTCTGACGGAAAAGTATATGAGAACAATTTTATTCTCCTTGGTGCATCAAATGGGCCCACGCAGGGTGGGATCCGTCTTGCACCGGGTGCAAGCGTGAGCGATAACCTGCTTGATGTTCATTTAATTGAGAACATGAATTTTTTTAATAGGCTTATAACCCTAAGTCGCGCCCTGAATGCCGATCATGTGGGAAGAGAAGGCGTTAAAATATTAAAACTCGAAAAAGCAGAGCTAACAGTAAATGAAAGAATTCCCGGTCACATGGACGGCGAAATATTCGTGTTGGAAAAGGGTGTCTACAGTATTACGTTACTTAAGAACAGGCTTAAAGTTCTTGTCCCTCAATAACAGTAGTGACTCTAAATACACTTGACATTATATATGGTTCAGTGATAAATCAATTGAAATTATTATGGTAAGACTATTAATTGCTTATATTCTTTCTGTTTTATTAACAACCATTTGGGGCCTTATGGGCCTTATACTTGCTCCATTTTCAAACAGGCTTGCAATTACGCTTGTGGTTAGAAACTGGGGTAAATCCATGCTTTGGGCATGGGGAGTTAAACTTGAAATTGAAGGGTTTGAAAAACTTCCACAGGATAGAAGCACAATAATAATGTATAACCACCAGAGTTCTTTTGATATCCTTGCGTTTTCCGCTGTAATACCGTTTGAGTGGAAAGCTGTAATGAAAAAAGAGGTAATAAAAATGCCTATAGTAGGATGGATCTCAAAAATTGGGGGGCATTATTTTGTTTCCCGGGATGGTTCTTCAGAAGATACCAGGGAGGTTAAGAAAATTGTGTCAGATATTAAGACCGGCCCTTCTGTTCTACTTGCACCCGAAGGTACAAGAAGCCATGACGGGCGGCTGCTCCCTTTTAAGAAAGGGGGTTTTCTTATAGCAATGCTTGCCGGTGTGCCGGTAGTGCCGATGCTGATCTGGGGTGGGAAGAACATCAAAAACAAGAAAGAATTTAAATTGAGTTCTAATAAAATAATAAATATAAAATTCTTTGATCCAATTGATGTAAGTTTACTTCCCCGGGGAAAGAAGGGCAGGGAAGAGCTTGAAAACAGTGTCAGAGATTCACTTGCGTCAGAAGTTGAAAAGTATTTGGCGCAGGAAAACTCGTGATATAAAAATAATTTTAATTGTGTAGTATAGTAGTTGATTTTTCAGAGGAAAATAAAAAAATGAAGAATGGCCATATAGCCGACCTGGAACTTTCTACAATTTCCATACTATCCGGTATGCCGGTAAACAAGGATATTATAAACCCCAAGATGCCAAGAGAGATGGCTAAAAGGGTAAAGGTAACGTTCCGTCCATTACCCTCTAACTATTATGAAGGAAACGTAAAGAACTACAGGGAATCACTTGTTAACTGTTTAAATGATAACGGGGTTGATGTAGTGCCCTGGGAAGATGCTACCTCTGAAGAAGTTACCAATGGGTTAATTTCAAAACTTCTTAGCACAAGGAAAGTAAAACGTAATATAAATGCTGTAATTGATGTTAAAAGAGAACATTCGCCGGTTAGAAAACTATTTACCCAGGTGGCAGAAGGTATTTACCGCATGGTAAGAAATTCAGAACGGTCCGTTATGGATATACTTAAAATTAGCGGCTGGGCAGATGATTTTACAGCACGTTACGTGATGGACCCTTTTAACACCCAGATCATAACCCTAATGACACTGGACCCTGAATTTGAAGATAAAACGACTACTTACGAAAGAAAAATTACCCTGGGACTTAGAAACCTGATTTCCACAATGTCTGAAATTGTAATAGGAATTTCCGGTAAGAAATTTGCAATTATTAATATGAACCTTTCAGATTCTATTTATGATCACGACGAACTTAACAGTTTTGTAACAAAGTCACTGATACCAAAGATCTATGCACCTATAAAACCCCCTGTTTTAAACAGGTTTATACAGGGCAAATTCGATTCTGAGAACAATGAATACGCCAACAAGCTTGCCGATCTTGGAAAAACCATGCGTGATACAGACCTCTTTCCCGAGGGGTCCAAGTTTAGCGAAAAGGTAAAGCGACAGTCTCACAGAGATGTAGTAAATAAGATACTTGACGGCAGGACGGGCGTTTCATACGGATTTATTGCTCTTGCTGAAGAACCAAAATATGCCGGTAAAAAGACTGTTACAAAGAATGACTGGGAAACATTAACCCCGATAGAAGGAATCCCTGAAGGAGATGTAAGGGCCACGGAAAAAGATCGCTGGTATGTAAAAACTCAATTAAACGGTAAAGAGGTTTATCAGCAGGTTCCGGATATATGGATTGTAACTTCAAGGTCAGGATGTGATAAGACAAATTTAAACCCAAAAACAGACATCGTAAGAATAGGGCTAATTAAAGGAAAACTATATCTGGAGATACCGGAGGGGATAGATTTGACAAGGCGTGATATAAGGCCGTCCTTTGACACATACGTGATTCTTGCCCAGGCAATTTCTACGGCACTTTACAAACCCGAAGTAATTAAAGACGGAATGCCGATACTTCATTTTCACGGCTATCCGGACCCAAATTGGTTTGGACAAAATGAATTTCATGCCGGCGCAACGAATCCCTCTCTTCCATGCGGTACTGTGGAAGCTGCAATACTTAACTATTCTGCAATTTACGAGCTTGCAAATAACAATACCGATAATGCCAGCCTGCTCTGCCTGGTAGAGTCAGACCACGGCGTAAATATTTTAGGTCCTGACAAAGAATATATTGTTGAACGTTTAAAATCAGGAAAGGCAAGCGGAGAAATTGTACTAGGTGGTAAATTCCTGCCTTCACTGAAAGAAAACACAGCATCAAAACAGTAAAAACATGCCCATATTAATTTCCAACGAAAATACCAGGATAGGTTGGATCGGCACGGGTATTATGGGCAGGCCTATGTGCGGCCATGTTCTTTCGGGTGGATACCAGACTTCAATCTACAACAGGACAAAATCAAAAGCTGAAGAACTGATCAATAAAGGTGCAGTGTGGTGTACCTCTCCTGAGGAAGTAGCAAAGAATTCGGATATTATTATTACAATATTAGGATATCCCGAAGATGTGAGAGAAGTTTATTTCGGTAAAGAAGGAATATTTACTTCTTTGAAATCCGGCACTGTTCTCGTAGATATGACCACTACCGAGCC
>JAUXJP010000203.1 GCA_030624695.1 Candidatus Dadabacteria bacterium
CCCTATTTAAGCTGGGAAATTGATGCACCAGGTAAACGAAGTGTTTTACAGTCTATCTGCAGGATATTGGTTTACGACTCAGACAAGACACCAGAAGATGGGCTGGAACCATACTGGGATTCAGGTAAAATAAGATCCGGGAATTCTGTAAATGTCAAATATGATGGTGTGCCGTTACGGTCGGCAAGGAAGTACTATTGGAAAGTTCAAATTGAAGACAGCCATAGGGCTACAAGCCAATTCAGTGACTTTGCTTTTTTCGAAACCGGAATTTTCAAAGAAGAAGAATGGGGCGCAAAATGGGTGCACGCCCCCACATCAGATTCAACAAATTGTCCCTATTTGAGATACGATTTCGAACTAGACAAAACACCCCTCTTTGCTCCTGCATATGTAGCCTCCGTTGGATTTCACGAACTGTATGTCAATGGTAAAAAAGTAGGTGATGCAGTGCTTACCCCATCGGTTTCGGACTTAAGAAACAGGGCTCTGTATTCAAGTTCAGAACAGCTGACCTCAGGAAGATTAAGGTGAATGAGTTCAGTTATTAATTTATTGATATACAGAGACATAAAATTTATCCTAAAGATAAGTCATTTTACTATTTGGGGATTTTAAAATGATACCTATTTTAGTGAAAAAATCAGTATTATGCCCCAAATTAACTTACCGTTTTTCCCTGAAGACATTACATTAATAAACAGCCAGGTTGGGTTCCAAAAATTCAACAATACAGTTTACTATTTTAATGGTTCAATGCCTATTTACCAACATCACGAAGATGACATAAGAAGCTTTCGTTTATATACCAGTCAACTGGTTATTAACGGGAACGTGACCCAGTCAGAGATAGTAAGGGCATTTGGGGTAAGCCCGATAAGCGTAAAGCGTTGGGTAAAGCGTTATAGAGAACAAGGGGCGGAGGGTTTTTTTTTGTAAGAAAGCGGAAAAATACTGTAATGACCGATGAAAAGAAAGCGGAAATACAACAACTATACAGTACTGGCCATACAAAAGAAGAAATATGCAAAATTACAGGGATAAAGCCGGAGACATTAAAGAAATCGATACAGTTAGGGAAGGTTATACTTTCAAGGTACGAAACAGGGGAAAAAGAAGAAGCATTAACCAAAAGCACACGTAGCGTACTTGATGACAACCAGTTGATGGGCAAGGCATGTATAAATGTCCTTGACCGTGTTTTGTCCAGTAAAACAGGAGTGCCATCCCCTGTTGAATTCAAAGGGCAAATTGATTTGCATCAGGCTGGTGTATTATTGTCTTTACCAGCCCTTTTAGCCAACGGATTATTAAAATACGAGGATGATTTTTACCCTGACACGGGATATTATTCCTTGTCAAGCGTGTTTATATCGCTTGCATATCTTGCATTATTACGGATAAAGACCTTAGCCCAATCCAGTAGCATTCCCTCGGGTGAATTGGGAAAGGCCATGGGTCTTGACCGGATACCGGAGGTAAAAACACTAAGGGAACGCATAGCATTATTTTGTCAAAAGGCAGATATTGAGCATTGGGGACGAAAACTCAGCAAAGACTGGCTTGAATCGCACCCTGCATTATCCGGGATATTATATATTGATGGCCATGTGAACATTTACTACGGGCAAAAAACCAACATGCCCAAACGTTATGTAAGCCGTTTGCGTTTGTGTATGAGCGGGAGCACGGATTACTGGGTAAATGATTCTCTCGGACAACCCTTTTTTGTTGTAAACAAAGCCGTGAACAGCAGCATGATCGAGGTAATAAAGCGAGATATAATCCCCCGTTTGGACAGAGATATCCCTGATCAGCCTTCAAATGAAGAATTAGAAGCGGAACCCAAATTGCACAGGTTTATGCTTGTTTTTGACAGGGAGTGTTACAGCCCTGATTTCTTCCACGATCTTTGGGAAGAAAGGATTGCCATTTGTACATACAATAAAAATGTAAAAGACAAATGGCCGGATGAAGAATTTACCAGCTATACTGAAATGGATCAAACAGGGAAAAAACAACAAATGGAATTAGCCGAAAGAGGTGTGTTGCTCCAAAATAAAGGCAGTAATAAAAAAATATGGGCAAGGGAGATCAGAAAAAAATTGCCATCAGGTCACCAAACCTCCATTCTTACAACAAATTTTATGCTTTCAACCATTCTAATCGGTATTTACATGTTCGCACGGTGGTCTCAGGAAAATTTTTTCAAGTACGTCATGGAAAACTTTGGCATAGACACACTTGTCAGTTATATGAGAGAAAAAATAAGTGATACCACTTTACTGATAAATCCCGAGTATCGCGACATGGAAAACCAACAAAGAAAACTGGTTTCAAAGTTGAATATCCGAAAGGCCAAGTTTGCCACAATGCTATTAGGCCAGGATCCAATAGAAAAAAACAAAATGGAAGAATTCCTTCGTAAGAAAGCAGATCTCAATACCGAGATAACATCTTTAGAATCAGAGATTAATCAGATAAAGCAAAAGAAAAAGCAAACCCCGCGAAAAATACTGTTTTCTCAATTACCGGAAAACCAGAAATTTGATAATGTTATAAACCAAAGAAAACTATTTCTCGATACTGTAAAAATCATTGCATACAGGGCGGAAACATCCATGGCCAGTATAATAAAGCCCAGTATGTCACATCCCGATGAAGCCCGTAAACTGTTACAACAGGTTTACAAAACCGATGCTAATATTCATCCTGATTATCAGCGAAAAATATTGACTGTGGAACTGCATCGAATGAATTATTGGAAGGATGATAAAATTGTGGATGAGCTTTGTCGTCAATTAAATGAAACTCAAACAAAATTTCCAGGTACAGATTTGACTGTTTTTTATAAATTGGTATCATCTTAAAATCCCCTGAGGTCAGTTGTTCTGAGATTGGACGCCGAGGATGATGGCTCGGCGTTCAGGAAGGTGTAAAAATAACTGGCTCCGCTAGAAATGTATACTTCAATCATCCTCAGGTAGTGTTACATCGAGTGTGTCTGGGTAGGGTTGCATTCTCTACAAAGGGCAATCTGTTCGTTGTGTCAAGGATGAATAATATTATTAATGCCAGTAATGCCTAAATAAGCCGCGCGCTTTTTAGC
>JAUXJP010000246.1 GCA_030624695.1 Candidatus Dadabacteria bacterium
AACTTATGCGTGATGCACTGTATACAACTCTTAACCCCAGGGAAGAAAATATTGTCAAAATGAGGTTCGGTTTTGATGAAGAGAAGGAACATACTCTTGAAGAAGTAGGTTCTAAATTTAAAGTGACGAGGGAAAGGGTAAGGCAGATTGAAGTAAAAGCTATCAGCAAACTAAAGAAAACCAGTAAAACCTCACCTATTAAAAGTTATATAGATTAGAACAGTGGCAAGAAAAATATAGTGCTGCGTTAGTTACCTTAAAATTTTTTTAATTCTGATTAACCCAAAATGCAACACCACGAAAGACAGTAGCAATAAATAACTATCCCACAGCCTAATTTCCATTTTTTTTTCACTCCCATATTGACAATTCATCATAAATTATTAGAATGTTTTCCTGAATTGGGTGGCAATACTGAAGGGGTCACACCCGGTACCATTCCGAACCCGGAAGTTAAGACCTTCAAGGCCGATGATACTGCTCTTTAATGAGTGGGAAAGTAGGTAGTTGCCTGGTTCACTTAATTAATCTTTAAATTTCCAAAGATCAATTAAGTGAACCAATAATCCTAGAATTTATTTCCTTCCTGCAAAAATCTTTCATATAATTTTGAACGTGCATCGAAACTTTTTCAACACAAAATTCTTCCACAATACATTTTTATTTTTTCTGTTCTTTGTATCAAGATTAAAGAACAAAAAAATTTATTAGATAAAAATCAACAGATTATTGGAGTTTGTCTGTTTTTTTTGATTTTTCACACTCTTTAATTAAAATTCCTATCCTATGAGTAAGAAAAATATAGCTGTATTTGTATCCGGTTCGGGTACTAATTTACAGGCCATTATAGACGCACAGATTAAGTCAGCCAACCTGGCAGTAGTACTATCCAACAAACCCGACGCATATGCCCTTGAAAGGGCGCTTAAACACAATATCCCTGTCGAAGTCGTAGACCATAAGGAGTTTGATACCAGGGAAGCTTTTGAGGCCGAACTAATAGAAAGACTAAAAAAATATAATGTAAAGCTAATAGTCCTGGCAGGGTTTATGAGGATTCTTACTTCATTCTTTGTTAATAATTATAAACACAGGATAATTAACCTGCATCCAGCACTACTGCCGTCATTCCCCGGGATACATTCAGCAAAACAGGCATTAGATTATGGTGTAAAAATTACAGGGGTTACTGTACATTTTGTGGATGATGGTGTAGATACCGGGCCGATAATACTCCAGTCAGTTGTTCCAATTGATGATTCAGATAGTGAGGACTCACTTCTAGAAAAGATCCATAAGGAAGAACACAGGATATTCCCCGAGGCCGTAAAACTTTTCTGCGAAGGCAGGTTAAGTATCTCCGGCAGAAAAGTAATTATTAAATAATGAAAAAAACCAATGTTGCAATTCTTGTTACTGAATCAGGCTGTAACACCAACCTGGGTTATTTACTTCCATTTGGTGTATACAAAGCACTTTGTGTAAAGTCAGCCAACTACCCCGTAATGTTAACAAATAAGAGATTTCCTTATATTGTTGAAAAAATTGTTAATCCATTTATGACCATTGAAGTGGTTGACCACAACGATTTTGATACCAGGGAAGAGTTTGAAACCGAAATGATCCGGAGGCTTGAAAAGTACAATATCGGACTGGTTGTCCTTGCAGGTTTCCTGAGGGTGCTTACTCCCTTATTCTTGAATCATTATAAAAACAGGGTGATTAACATTCATCCGGGACTCTCGCCTTCTTTCCCCGGTGTTAATGCCACACAGCAGGCCCTTGATTACGGGGTTAAAGTAGCGGGATGCACTGCTCATTTTGTAGATGAAGGGATAGATACCGGTACTATAATATTGCAGGCAACTGTACCAGTAAAAGAAAAGGATAATGAAGATACACTTCTAAGAAGAATATTCAGGGAAGAGATAAAAGTAATATTTAAAGCAATAGAACACTTCTGCGAAGGAAGACTAAGCATCTCAGGTAGAAAAGTAATAATTAAATCTTAAGCTGTTTTTAGATAGCATTGTTAGAATCTCTCTTCTGGTATTGTGTACAAGTGCTTTAAATAATAAATCCATAAAAATAATAACTTATGATATAATCTCTCTTTAAAAATTGGGAGGAATAAAATGCAGAAGATATTAGGACTTGTATTAATCCTGGTACTTGCACTCGGGGCATGTGCTACGGTAAACAGTACAGTTGCATCTGATAATGAAGAACAGGCTGTAAGGTTGGCACTGGATGGTTTTTATGCCTCTTTAAACTCCATGCTGCAGGGTGATCCATTACCAGCAAAGGCTGTGTGGTCTCATTCAGAAGATATTGCTTATATGGGTGCAGATGGAGGATACCAGGTTGGCTGGACTGCTATGTATGCTGACTGGGAAAAACAGGCAATGGTCAATATTGGCGGGGAAGTAGTGCATACAAATGTTAAGGTAAATGTAGGCAGTGATATTGCCGTTACACACCAGCTTGTAAGAAGTGCTGATGTAGAAGCTGACGGTATTGATAAGGATGCTTTTCTCAGGGCATCAAGTGTATTCAGGAAAGAAGAAGGCAGGTGGAAGATGATAGGGCATCATGTGGATGTGATACCTGCATTGAAGAAGGAGATAGTACAGTAATTACTTTTTAAAACACTTATGAATACCTTCCAATTA
>JAUXJP010000157.1 GCA_030624695.1 Candidatus Dadabacteria bacterium
AAAATTAAACTGCCTTTGCTGCTGCATTAACGCAATTGTCATACCGGTAATAATAAAAACTAGAATTGTTGTTGATATTAAAACTTCAATTAATGTAAAACCATTTTTGTTCATGTTTAAATCCATATTTTCAAGGTATGTGAGGTATAGTTACATTACTCCAGTCCTGTCCGGGAATATTGATATATGTATTCCAATTTTGATCAATATGTGCACTTGTTAGGTATGTTTGAGCTACAACTGTATCTATTATCCTTATAGGATCATCCAAATTGAAATCCGCAAATTGTTTAGGAGTTTTGATTGCATATGTAACTCTAAGGTTAATTTCCTGAGGAATTGTCGTTTGATCAACAGTGGTTACCACTCTTCTGACAACAAATAATTCCTGCCTGCAAGGCGTTTCTTCAGCTAAACACGCAGGATTGGAGCAGAGTCCTTTATTGGTTTCATATTTAATGTTTGTAGGGTCAAATTCTACAGTTGATAGGAATGCACAAGTCGTTTCGGTATTATTTGTAGTAGGGTCACTTGTAAAAATTGTTAAAGGATCACATGGGCATATAGTACAAGGATCAGAGCAGGGAGGATTTAAACAACTTGTTGGGGGTGTGCCGTCGCAGTAATTATCCTGGGTTGTTATAGTTGTTCCACTTACTGAATCAAGATATACGCGTGAATTCATAAGATGTATTATTCTCGCAAATTGTGTATCTCTATCAGTTAAAGATTGTAGTAAATTTGTAGATTTAGAGCCGATCTGGGCAAGAGTTGTTTGTCTCAGGGAAAGGTATTGCATCTGACTCATAGCCAAAAAACCAATCGACGTAATAGCAAGTGCAACAAGTATTTCGTAAAGTGTAAAACCTTTGTTATTAGAAGTCATAGATTTATCCTAAAATTAATAAATTAATGTTAAGGTTGCAAGCTATGTGCCAACTATGGCTACTTGTAAGTAGGCGTAAATATTGAGTATTTAAATAATATAGAATGAACAGAACAACATAAGTGCAATGTTTTGCACAACTTGTGAAAAATAAATCACTGTATCCTGTTGAAGAGGTTATCACCCTTATTTATTGAGGTACCGGGTTTTATTAAACCCCATTTCTTTGAATCGTTGAATTTAGTTACTTCACCGGTTTTGTTTTC
Organism: Candidatus Dadabacteria bacterium; assembly: GCA_030624695.1. Classification (GTDB taxonomy): domain Bacteria; phylum Desulfobacterota_D; class UBA1144; order Nemesobacterales; family JAJCZQ01; genus JAJCZQ01. The sequence continues at coordinate 1,153 of JAUXJP010000157.1, forward strand.
CGGGTTAATTTTTTCAAAAATTAAAGTTGAAGTTTTGGGCATAAAAGGAGATATAAGAATATTTATTACCCTTATGCTTTCTGCAAGTACCCATAAAACTGTGGAAAGCCTTTCTGTTTCCCCGTCTTTGGCAAGAGTCCAGGGTTGCATGTCATCAACGTACTTATTTACATCCCCTATAAATTCCCATATTGTTGTAAGTGCTTTGCTGTATTCAATATTTTCTATCTCTCTTCCCACTTTTTCAGCAGTATGAAGGGCTTTTTTCTCAATTTCTTTATCAATTTCATCAAATTCTGATGGTGTGGGAATTTTGCTATTAAAATACTTTTCAATCATCCCGAGAGTACGGCTTACAAGGTTGCCAAGACCGTTTGCAAGTTCGCCGTTAATCCTGTTTACAAGGGATGTATTTGAGTAATCACCGTCTTGTCCGAAGGGGATTTCTCTCATTAAAAAATACCTGAATACATCAACACCGAATTCATCAGCCACCTGGTATGGATCCACAACATTTCCAAGGGATTTTGACATTTTTTCTCCATCTACGGTCCACCAGCCGTGGGCAAAAACTTTTTTGGGTAAAGGAAGCCCCGCAGACATTAAAAATGCCGGCCAGTAAACTGCATGAAACCTAAGTATATCCTTACCCACAAGATGCAGGTCGGGTGGCCAGGTGTTTTCAAATTCAGCTTTATTATCGGGATAACCACATGCTGTCAGGTAATTTGTAAGTGCGTCAAACCAGACGTAAAGTACATGCTCGGGATTGTCGGGAACCGGAATGCCCCAGGAGAATGTTGTACGGCTTATGCTAAGGTCCCTTAAGCCGCCGTCTACAAAACTGACTACTTCATTTAACCTATTTTTCGGACTGATAAAACCGGGGTTTTCTTTATAGAATTGAAGCAGCCTGTCCTGGTAGTCAGAAAGTCTGAAAAAATAGCTTTGCTCTTTTATTTTATCGATTTTGGGCCTTTTATCTTCAGGCAGTTTGTTTATCTCTTCGAGCTGCGTTCCGGTAATAAATGATTCTTCCCCAACATTATACCAGCCTTCGTATTCCCCGAGATAAATATCACCCTTTTCGAGTATTTTCCTGTAGATTTCATTTACAGCCGATTTATGTCTTTGCTCGGTGGTCCTGATAAAATCTGAGTTGGAGATATTGAGGACTTTCCAAAGTTCCTGGAACCTTACTACAACCCTGTCAGCAAGTTCAATTGGGGTTTCCCCATTTTCTGCTGCAGTGTTTTCAATTTTTTGGCCGTGTTCATCAGTGCCGGTAAGAAAAAAAACTTCTCTTCCATTAAGCCTTTGATACCTTGCCATAATGTCTGCGGCTATAGTAGTATACGCATGCCCTATATGCGGGACATCGTTTACGTAGTATATGGGAGTTGTTATATAGTAATTCTTGGTGCTTTTCATTTTGAACCGAAAAAATTAACTGAAATTTATTAAGAATACATTAAAATCATGCAGATAGTTTAATCATCAGATCTTCAAATGCCAGCTTCCTGTTGGCATTAAGTACCGTAATCCCATGCCATGATGATTCCAATTGGCCTTGCTTCTTAAGAAGACTGCCAAGTGATTTTCCTGATGCATATTCGGCAAGTTCCGTGTACATGCTGTCATTGACAATGGAATTCGATTCAAATTTGATTTTTATAAGTATCAGGTCCCTAAGCCAGTCAGATATAATGCCGAAAACATATTTTAAATGATCGGGGTTTATATCTTTGGAATCCAGGCCAACCATTTCATAAAGAGAAAAAATTTCAGTTGGTTTGTCAGGCCTTATTGAATTTAATTTTTTTGTTACACTGTTTCTGAAATCAATCTGTTCCTTATCTAAATTCAGAGCTTTTCCAATACTGCCCCGGCTCAGTTTTACAGCAGTTTCGATATTTTTCTCATCTATTGAGGGGTTTTCCAAAAGCATGGATTTAATGTCGTTGTCTTCAATATGAGAAAAGTTAATTATCTGGCACCTGGACTTAATAGTGGGGATGATAAAATTTATGGACTGTGTAACAAGTATAATTACAGAATCTGTAGGCGGTTCTTCGAGAGTCTTTAAGAATGCATTCTGGGCATTAATGTTCATCCTTTCCGCATCATCTAATATAAATATTTTATAATGGCTTTCAAAAGGGCTTAAGAATACTTTCTCTTCGAGGTCTGACCTTACCTGGTCAACCTTTATTGTTTTTTCCCCTTCGTATTCAAGCAGAATTACATCTGGGTGAATCATCTTTTCAATCTTACTGCACGAACTGCAGTTGCAGTCCTCCTGCCTGTCTTTTAAATCAATATTGCAATTTATAAGCTTGGCGAATTCGATTGCAAAGAGTTTTTTTCCGACACCTGATGGCCCTGAAAAAATATAGGAGTGGCTTAGTCTGCCTTCTTTTAAAGAATTTAGCAGGATTTCTTTTGAAGTATCGTTTCCAAGTAATTTGTTAAAGGCCATAAGTCAAAGAATTCTGTTTAGTAATGATCTAATATGTTTTTGCACTTCATCAGCTTCATGAGAAGCATTAATAATTTTGATTCTATTTGTATTTAATGTTGCTTCCGAAATGTATCC
>JAUXJP010000044.1 GCA_030624695.1 Candidatus Dadabacteria bacterium
GAGACGGAGGCCCCGGAAGGAGTCTGTTTTATATACTAAAATATCTTAACAGAAAAAAGGTAAAACCTTATATATTAATTCCTAAAGACGATATTTTTTCTGATAACCTTAAAGATGAAGCAATTTATGAAAATATTATAGTTGACAGCAGATTCCCTGAAAATATATTTGTGCCAAGATTTGGTATGGAAATCTATAACAATAAATCGGACAGCCTTGATTTTGGAACAAAACTAAAGAAACTGTTTGCCGCAATTATTAATATCATTGAACTTGTAATCCTTATCCTAACCTCTGGAAAAATTATAAAAGAAAACAATATTGATACTGTTTACTGTAACGGTACCGTAGCAAAAGTAGTAGGAACATTTATAGGAAAATTTAATAATAAGCCCGTAATATGGCATGTAAGGAATATACAGCAGACTTATGTGTTAAAAACAATAATTACTACACTGTCTTCATATAAATCAGTAAAAAAGATTATCTGCGTATCAAAAGCTACAGCACAGCAGTTTGAGCATGTAAAAAGCAAGGTACATGTTGTCTACAATGGGATAGACCCTATGGACTACAGCCCTGCTAAAACTAAAGGAACATTAAGATCGGAGTACAATTTGTCTAAAGAGACAGTAATAATAGGCAGTACGGGCAGGTTGGTACCAAGGAAAGGTTATATACATTTAATTGAAGCAGCTGAGTACGTTAAGAAAAATAGTAATAATAAAAATTTTGTTTTTGTTATTGTAGGAGACACACCTCATTTTTTTCAGTACAACCACCTTGAATATTTAAAGAAAAAAGTTTCCGAATACGGGCTTGAAGGTCATTTTATCTTTACAGGATATAAAGTCGATATAAAGCCATACCTCAAGAATTTTGATATTTTTGTTATACCATCGAACTATCCCGACCCTTTCCCAAGGTCAGTAATCGAAGCAATGTGTTTCAATCTTCCCGTTATAGGTTTCAGGATCGGTGGAATTGCCGAAGCAATTAACAATAAGGTCACAGGATTTCTCAGTGATAAGGATGATGTTCCAAATTTATCTGAAAATATTCTTACTTTGGTTAATGATAGTTCAATGAGAAATGAAATGGGCACAGCATCCAGAGAAAGAGTCATCAATATGTGCAACGCAAAAGATATAAGTAATGCAATTGAAAAAATAATACTCTCGGTTGATTAATCCTTGTCGTCTGCCCTCGTCCTGAATATAAGTTCAATTGGTGTACCTGAAAAATCAAAATACTCCCTAAGCTGATTTTCAATATATTTCTTATAATTATCCGGTATACGGTTTTTGGCATTTGAGAAAATTACAAAAGTAGGGGGCTTAGTATAGGGCTGTGTAATGTAATAAAATTTTAGCTCCTTTCCTTTATGCATGCCAGGTGGGTTTTTCTTCTTTATATCATCAAGAAACCGGTTTAATTCTTTTGTTTTAATTTTTCTCGTGTAGTTCTGGTAAACCTTGTCTACGAGGTCAAATATCCTGTTAACTTTTTTCCCGGTTAAGGCTGATGTTTTTAATATAGGCGAATAATCCAGTGATTTCAGGTTCTCAATCGTAAGTTCTTCTATATTATCGACTTCTCTTGCTTCTTTAGGTGCCAAGTCCCATTTGTTAAGAAGTACAACTGAGGCTTTACCCCTGCTTTTAACAAGGTCACCAAGTCTTGCGTCGTGGTGGGTAGGGCCCTCTGAGGCATCGATCATAAGGAGTACTAGGTCTGAGCGGGTCATAGCCCTTATAGCCCTTAATACGCTGTATCTTTCAAGCAATTCTGATATTTTTGATTTTCTTCTGATACCCGCAGTATCAATTATCAGGTATTGTTTGTCATTTATTTCAAAGTAAGTATCAATTGCATCGCGGGTAGTTCCGGGAACAGGGCTTGTAATAAACCTTTCTTCACCAAGAACGGCATTTACAAGTGTCGATTTCCCAACATTGGGTTTACCTATAACGGATACCCTTATAATATTTTCTTCATCATATTCCGGTGTGTAGTCACTTTCCGGGAGGTTGTCTTTTATAAGGTCAATAAGTTCATAAGTATTCCTGCTATGAAGAGCAGAAACATTTAAAAAAGTATCAATCCCGAGTTTGTGAAAATCATAACTATTTATTTCATGTTTTTGATGATCAATTTTATTTATTACATATAGTACTTTTTTACCCGAGGATCTAAGGTGATTGATAATATCCTGATCTCCTGGCATTACTCCCTGTTTACCATCCAAAAGGAAAATTGTAAGGTCAGCCTCGGCAAGTGCGATCTCAACCTGCTCTTTTATCAATTCTTCAGTATTATCGTTAGGCCTTATAACAAGTCCACCTGTATCAACTATATCAAATACCCTGTTTTTCCATATTGCTTCCCCGTATACACGGTCCCTTGTGACACCCGGGATATCTTCAACTATGGATTTCTTCTGTTCAATAATATGGTTAAATAGAGTTGATTTGCCAACATTTGGCCTACCTACTATAGCTACAAGCGGTTTTTGAGTATTATTATTCTTTTCAACAGTCATTTCGTTCATTTGGCAAAGTTCTTTTATAAATATTATTATAAAATTATAAATAGATTATGAAAATACATATTATTGATGATAACAAATATATTACGGTGAAAAGCATAGATGAAATAAAAAAGCTTGTTTCAAATATTTTCAGCCAACTTACTTTACCGAATAAAACAGAAATATGCATCACCTTTATTGATGATTTACAAATGAGAGATCTAAATAACAGTTACAGGTCTATCGACAGGACTACGGATGTACTGTCATTCCCGCAGGATACTGAATTCCTGGGCGACCTGGTTATTTCATATCCTACTGCATCAAAGAACTCCAAACGTTATAAGACTTCAATTAAAAAAGAGCTGCAAAGACTAATAATTCATGGGATTTTACATTTGCTTGATTATGACCATAAAAAAAAGAATGAAAGAGATATTATGAGAGCTAAAGAAAAAGAGCAGTTTGATTATATAACTTGACTAAAAATCTAATTTTAGCTCGGGCTCCATATCTTCAATTTCCTGTAATGTAGGCAGGTCTTTAATACTTTTAAGGTTAAAGGTCTCAAGGAACTCACCTGTAGTCCCGTATAGAAAAGGTTTTCCCGGTACATCCTTTCTTCCACGTATTTCCAATAGTCTCTTGTCTAACAGCTGGTTAATCACTCCTGAACAGTCAACGCCTCTTATCTGTTCTATTTCCAGCCTTGTAAGGGGCTGTTTATATGCTGTTATTGCAAGTACTTCAAGTGAGGCCTTACTAATCCTGAATTTCTTTATTTCTTTGTTAAAATTAATTATTTCATCTGAGTATTCAGATATGGTCCTTAACTGGTATCCGTTTGATACTTCTACAAGATTAAATCCATGTTCGGCATTTTCCCAGTCAGCAATCAATTCCTTTAAGACAGACCTGAGTTCTTTTGTTTCTATATCCTTAAAATAAAAATTTAGTTCTTTTATAGTTACAGGTTTATTTGAGGTAAAAATTATTGCTTCAATTAATTTTTTCAGATCCTTATTGCTCAAGTCTCTCATCTCCTATATAAAATAGTTCAATTTCATCTTCCGGATTTTCATGCTCTATACCAATAATTTCATTCTTTACAAGCTCAAGAATCGTCAAAAAAGTTATAATAATTTCTGCCTTGGATACCATTTTATTAAAAATATTTTTAAAATCGTATTTCCTGTTCGTTTTAAAAAACTCTATAAGCTCGCTTGTTTTTTCTTCTATCGAAAAAGACTCGATAGTAAATACTATATCTTCTGTAAGTTCAAACTGCCTTCTAAGGCATACTTCCTTGAATGCTTCAACCAGTGACCAAAGGTCGGTCTTTACTATTTCTGTTTCCTGGGCAGCATCTCCAAACTCATCAAAATAACTTAAACCCCTGATAAAAACTTCTTTTCCGAGTATGTCCCTGCTTTCAAGGTCTTCAGCAGCATTTTTATATCTTTCATATTCAAGCAGAAGCTGTACAAGTTCCGCTCTTGGGTCCTCTACTTCATCTTCAGAAGGCATCTGGGGTAAAAGCATTCTTGATTTAATAAGGCTCAGCTGTGCTGCAAGTGCAAGATAATCTCCTACTACTTCAAGGTTGCACTGCTTTATTACATCCAGGTATTCTAGGTACTGTTCTGTTATTTTAGAAATAGGTATATCGTAAATATCTACTTTGTTCTTTTTGATAAGCTGCAGCAGAAGGTCAAGAGGGCCTTCGAATACCTGTAATTTGACCTGGTATGGTAGTTCTAGCTGTTCCATATTACTCATAAAGATTATCTGTTAAAAACAATATTTAATATAATATTCAGCTCTAAATTATTAAAACTGAAAATTTCTAAAAATTTAAGGAAAGGATATATCAGAATATAAGAAAATGTCCTGCCTCCGAAAAGTATTATGCCAAATACTATCAGTATGCCGTAAGTCTCAATTTTTTTAATAGAATTGGCCAGGTGATCAGGCAAGAGGCCGTAAAGTACTCTCGAACCGTCAAGTGGTGGTATTGGAAGCATATTAAATACTGCCAAAACCACACCTATAAATATCATCCATACGAGGAACTGTATCAGAGGTACGGTATATGCTCCGAAAGCTCCGGCAGATGCTAAGTTGAAGACAATAAATTTTAACAGGATTCCAGATATGATGGCTGTAATTATATTCGAAATAGGGCCGGCTATGGCTACGTACAGCATATCTTTTTTTGGGTCCTTAAAATTCCTTGGGTCTACAGGTACAGGTTTTGCCCAGCCAAAATGTACAAGGAGTAAAAGTATTGTACCAATAGGGTCTAAGTGCTTTAGAGGGTTAAGTGTTAGCCTTCCAAGCCGTTTGGCTGTATCATCACCCAGTTTATTAGCAATATAAGCATGAGAATATTCATGGATTGTGAGTGAAAACAGTATTACAGGTACAAAGATTAATAAGAATTTCAAATCTAAATCAAACATAGTTAAGCCCTCGGATGATATTTTTTGTGTATTTCCCTTAGTCTCTTAGTTTCAACATGTGTGTATATCTGCGTTGTAGATATATCTGAATGTCCCAGAAGAAGCTGTATGGTCCTTAAATCTGCTCCGCGTTCAAGTAAATGTGTTGCAAAAGAATGTCTTATTGTGTGCGGGCTTATATTCTTTACTATGCCGGCTTCTTTTGCATAAGCCTTGATAAGTTTCCAGAAACCCTGCCTTGTAAAGCAGGTCCCTCTTCGGGTTATAAAAAGATAATCTGATAATTCATTTTTTACCAGGTGGGGCCTGGATAGTTCAAGATAGTCATTTATTTTTTTTATTGAAGTTAATCCAATTGGTACTATCCTTTCCTTACTCCCTTTTCCCATAACTATAAGATAGCCGTGATCATAATTAATATTTACCTGTTTTAATTCCACGAGTTCTGTTACTCTGAGTCCGGATGCATAAAGGACCTCAAGCATAGCTGAATCCCTTATCCCTTCAAATTTGGTAAGGTCCGGAACATTCAGAATCTTTTCTATGTCTTCAAGAGAAAGCACATCAGGAATAGTTTTTTTCATCCTGGGTGATACCAGGTCAGCAGTAGGGTCTGTTTTTATAATATTTTCAAGCATTAAGTATTTGAAAAACTGTTTTATAGAAACTATGCACCTGTTTATAGAAGAAATATTAAGTCCGGAAATATTAAGTTCTGCAAGGAACTCAGAAATAAGATTTGGTTTAAGTCTCGTTATAGAATCTAATTCTTTTCTTTCAACAAAAGTAAATAATTTTTCTATATCTGTTTTATAGGATTGTGAAGTGTTTTTAGAAAGGCCTTTAATAACTACAAGATATGTCAGAAAGGTTTCCAACATATCTTTGTAGGCATTTTTTTCCATATATAATTATGTACCAAATTCCCAGGAACTTAAATATTTCTTTTGTTCAGCTGTAAGTGTATCTATCTTAACACCCAAAGAATGAAGTTTAAGTTTAGAGATTGATTCGTCAATTTTTCTTGGAACGTTATGTACATTTACTTCAAGTTTTGAAGCATTTTTAACAATATACTCTGCACATAGTGCCTGGTTAGCAAAGCTCATATCCATTACACTGGACGGATGGCCTTCAGCAGCAGCGAGGTTAATAAGCCTTCCTCCGCCAAGTACATTAACTTTCCTTTTGTTTTTGAGAGTATATTCTTCTACATACTCCCTAATGATCCTTTTCTTTTTAGTAATAGCCTGTAGTCCATCAAGGTCGAGTTCAACATTAAAATGTCCGGAATTGCAGACAATTGCTCCGTCTTTCATTTTTGCGAAATGTTCTTTCCTGATAACGTGAATATTACCTGTAACAGTACAGAAGAAATCTCCAATTGGAGCAGCCTGTGCCATTGGCATAACCCTGAATCCATCCATTGAAGCTTCAAGTGCTGCAAGAGGTTCTACTTCAGTAACGATCACATTAGCACCGAGTCCTTTCGCTCTCATGGCAAGTCCTTTACCACACCACCCGTACCCAACAACGACAAATGAAGTACCCGAAATAAGCCTGTTTGTGGCTCTTATAATTCCGTCTAAAGTACTTTGGCCTGTCCCGTACCTGTTATCAAAGAAATGTTTTGTATCTGCATCATTTACTGCAATAATTGGGTATTTTAGCACTTTATCATCTGCCATACTCTGGAGCCTGATAACACCGGTGGTTGTTTCTTCAGTGCCGCCGAGAATATCAGCAAGAAGGTTCTTTTTCCCTTTATGAAGTGTAGAAACAAGATCTGCACCGTCATCCATGGTAATATGTGGTTTATTTGCTAAAATGCTGTTAATATGGCTGTAGTAAGTCTTATTGTTTTCACCCTTAATTGCATAAACGGCAATTTTGTGGTTTTTAACTAGAAATGCTGCAACATCATCCTGCGTACTTAACGGGTTGGAAGCACAAAGAAATACATCAGCCCCTCCTTCCTTAAGTGCAACCATTAAATTGCCTGTTTCACTTGTTACATGCAGGCATGCAGCTATCTTTATTCCCTTCAGTGGTTTTTCTTTCTTAAAACGTCTTTCGATCTGAGCAAGTACCGGCATTTCCTGTGCTGCCCATTCACTGCGTAGTTCACCTTCTTTTGCTAACTTTAAATCTTTAACATGATAATCCATTGATAATCTTTCCTCCGATTAAATTGCTTTATTGAGTTGTTCTGTTTTGTCGGTCTTTTCCCAGGTGTAGCCGTCTCCTTCTCTGCCGAAGTGTCCGTAAGCTGCTGTATCCTGGTAAATTGGTCTTAGTAAATTTA
>JAUXJP010000233.1 GCA_030624695.1 Candidatus Dadabacteria bacterium
TATGGAATATAATCATGCAAACTTTTATGTAGACCTAATGGGAAGACTCGGGCCACCTTTGGTTTCAGCTACGCTTGCCGGCTGTATAATTACGGATAGAGTGATACCCGTTCGTATATTATTAATGGGTACTGGTGTGGCATTTATAGCTTTACACCATTGATTCACTTTTCATGGTAAACAAAAATCTTAATTTGTTTAGGTAGGTTATAACAATAAGTTAATATTAAATATGAACATATTCTCATTTCAACTTATTTGGAAAAGTTTCTCAATAAAGAATAGGAATTCAATCCACATTTCTTTAAAAAATGCATTAAGTACATTGCATAAAGGCCCAAAATGTAAATACAATTTTTAATACATCACTATCCTTTCTGTAGGTTATTTTTCCACACACGAAATTATGTTAGAGTAGTCTTAACATGGAAACGGTTACTTTTGCGGTAATAGCAATATTTGTTTTAGGTTACGGCCTTGTTTCAAAACGGCTTGAAAAAACTGTTATTTCCGCCCCTATTATTTTCGTTCTATTTGGTATTTTTTTATCCGGCAAAGTAACCGGACTGATATCTTCAGGTGACCATGTCTTTATTGAAATTGTTGCTAATCTGACACTAATACTTGTCTTATTTATAGATGCTTCAAGGATTGATCTTAAACTTCTAAGAAAGGAGGGTGACCTTCCCCTTGTTCTACTTTCAATTGGCCTGCCACTTACAATAATATTTGGAGTTGGTGTAGCGCTAATATTATTTACGGGCCTTCCAGTATGGGAAGCTGCAATTCTTGCAACAATACTGGCCCCTACAGATGCAGCACTTGCCCAGGCAGTCATCAATTCTGATAAGGTCCCGGTTTGTATAAGGCAGGCACTAAATGTTGAAAGCGGCCTTAACGACGGAATCTGCCTGCCAATATTACTTCTCTTTATTTCTCTCGCGGTATCATCTGAGGGGGGCCAGAGTACGTCGTACTGGATAAGTTTTACTTCCAAGCAGCTTATACTTGGCCCTGTGGTTGGTATTCTTGTGGGATATATTGGCGCCAGACTGATTACCCTTGCCGTGGAAAAAGAGTGGATGTCCTGCGATTTTGAGAAACTTTCAGGACTTGCACTTCCCCTTATAGCCTTTTACCTTGCTGAACCATTTGAAGGCAATGGTTTTATGGCAGCATTTTTCGCCGGTTTGATATTCGGCAATTTTGCAAAAAAGGTTGCCAAGCCTGTACATGATTTTGGAGAAGCAGAAGGTTCTTTACTCATTCTGCTGACCTTTATTTTATTCGGAGCAATAATGGTCCCAAGGGCTCTAGAGCAGATAAATTTACAAATCATTGCATACTCGCTGCTAAGTCTTACCGTAATAAGGATACTCCCTGTAACACTAAGTGTGGCAGGGAAGGGGATCTTAACTTCTACAAAAATATTTATGGGTTGGTTTGGCCCCAGGGGCGCCGCATCGATACTGTATGTATTGATTATACTAAAAGAAGATATGCTTACTCATGGTGAGCTGATTTTTAATGTTTCCGTAATAACGGTTCTTACTAGTGTGTTCCTTCACGGGATATCCTCTGTCCAGGGTGTTAATGCATATGCAAAAAGACTTGAGGGGGAATCATCTGATATTACGGAGAAAATGAAAAAGGTATCCGAAATGCCCACAAGAGGATTATAATTATCTCGAGGATAGTATGGATGTATAAATTTATTTTTACTAACCGTTCTACATATAGGGACCTTGGGCTATTTGTTATCAGGCTTGGGATTGGTCTCAGCTTGATGTTCTTTCACGGGCTGCAAAAGATTAAGGGAGGGCCTGAGTTATGGACGGAACTGGGTAGTGACATGTCTGTAGTGGGTATAAATTTTTTGCCCGTATTTTGGGGCTTTATGGCAGGATTTGCGGAGTTCTTCGGTTCATTATTCTTAATTCTTGGAATTTTTTTCAGGCCGGCAGCTTTGTTACTTGTAATGACCATGGTAATTGCCGTGCTTAAGCATCTGAATATCCCTGAGGGAAGTCCTGGTGCCGGGTGGTTGGGTGCATCACATGCACTTGAACTTATGATAATTTACATTGCTCTTATTCTTACCGGCCCTGGTAAGTATAAAGTATAACAAACTGATGTACTTTGATACTGAGAAAAAAAATAATTCAGACTTTGACCTAGATCTCACCGGGCTAACTAAAGAGTCCGAAAAATTAGAACCAAGATTCAATGTAATACTGCTGGATGACAATGACCATACGTATGAATATGTAATTGAAATGCTCATGAAGGTATGCGGCCATACAAAAAAATTATCATATGAGATGGCATGTGAAGTGGATTTCCTAGGTAGAGTTATTATATATACCGGAGACAAAAAATCTGCTGAAGAAAAGAGGGACGGCATACTGTCTTATGGCCCGGACTGGAGGCTCGAAAGAAGCACCGGCCCAATGAAAGCACGGCTTGAAATCTTGGATTAATTATTTAAAGGATATAAATAATATTTTCAGATACTTACCCTGCTGTAATTTTTTGAAGCATCCATTTCTCTGTATTAAGCGATATGTCTTTAGTTTTATTTTCGTTTCTGCAGGAAATAATAAGATGGGAAAATATTATTAGAATAAGTGCTAAGCTGTATAGCATTTTTATATTTAACCGAGATTAGATTTTAATACTCTCAAGAAATTGCTCCCCATAATTTTTTTCACTCTTTCCTCTGTATATCCCTTTTCCAGAAAATACTGTGCAACTACAGGCAGGCTGGATATCTGCCGTATTTCTTCCGGAAATTCTTCTATCTTTCCACCATCAAGA
>JAUXJP010000077.1 GCA_030624695.1 Candidatus Dadabacteria bacterium
ATTAATGTCAACGTGTGAAATACCAATATTTTCTTTTGTTTTAGGGCTTATTCTTTGTTTAATCCCCAATATAAATTCGATTGATAAAATAGATAATAGAGATTATTCTTTTGATAGTTCAACGAGGGGAAGAATGAAATGAAAAAACTATTATTAGCATTATTAATTTTGCCGTTAAGTTTTACCGTATCTTATGCCCAGAGCAGCCCTTCGCAGCCTCCACCGGAATTTCCTGATTACATAGTAAGGCCGTCAGAGGACCTTAATCCATACGGGCTGTCTTCGCTCGGTACTACAACCGAAGAAGGTGCGATTAACGATGCAGCTGGCTCGCTTGGTTCCAAAACAAGCAACAGGCCAAGTAATCTTGAAGTTAATAAATCTATACAGGACAAGAAATTAAAAGAGCAGGAACAGGCCAAAGCCCAGGGAGTTGATCAAAAACAACCAAAAATTATCCAGGAAGAAGCAATTGAATATAATGATGTTTCAAGTTCAAAGTCTAAAAACCGTTCCGGTATGATTAAATGGGTTGATGAAAACGGGGTTCAACACATTAGCAATAATGTTGGTTCTGTACCTTCTCAATACCGTGACCAGATAAAGTAAAAGTTACTTTTTTGTTCTTTTTGCGGGAGTCTTTTCGTTCAACTTTTCTTCGAGCGCCTCAATCTTGGTAGTTAGTTTTCTTAATTGCCCCTCAATCACATAAAGCGATTCATTTGCTGATTCAATTTTTTTATGAAGATAATGTCCTATAATAAACAAAGGGACTACTATTAGAATTATCTGAAACAGGTATCCCGGACCACTGCCGCTTCCCGAACAACTGTAGAGCAGAGGTACTGTAGCTATAATTATTAAAAGAGCTATTTGTTTTAAGTTCATTTTTTTTCTCCTAGAACTGTTGCAATAAAATTATAATGCTAAAGTTTCTTAAATGAAAGGTAATAGATCTGCCTTTTTTTATCCAGGAATTCCTTTTCAAATTTTGTTTGGGGCCTGTTCTCAATTAAATGGGAATAACCCTGTTTGCCAAAAATGTTTGAAAATTTATTATGGCTGTCAACATGTTCGATTGTGTGGGTTACGTAATCAAGGTGGTCACTGGTAAATTCAAGTATGCCCTGTTCTTTCATTATATTATAAAGATTATCCAGGAAATTATTGTTTATTATTCTGTGTTTTTTATGCCTGTCCTTGGGCCAGGGGTCAGGAAAATTTATATATACCTTGTCAAATATATTTGCAGCGAATACCTGCTCTACAGCCAGGTCCGCATCAAAATGAATAAGTTTTATATTCCTGATGTTCTGGTTCAGGACGAGTTTTAAGGCTTTTTTGTACCTGAAATACTTGATCTCGATACCGAGGTAGTTCCAGTTTGGGTTATTTTTAGCAACTTCAACTATAAACTCTCCTTCCCCGAAACCAATCTCAAGGGCAGAGTTCTTGTCATTACCAAAGATTTCTTCTTTGCTTAAAGGTAAAGATAAAACAGAAATGTCTAGTGCGGGATTATTAGGTGTTTCCTGGTTCATAAACTGATCAAAAAACTTCTCTTATAGTCTCATCATCAATTTTTAAAGAATATTTACCGTCAATGCTGTAAATCTTTCCAATGGCTTCGGGAAGTGACATCTCTATTACGCCGGCCCGTGACTTTTTATCAATTTTCATAGACGAGATCAGTTTTTCTGGGTCTATGTCAAAAGGTATTTCCACAGGCAGCCCGGCAGCTATAAAGACTAATCTTGCCCTCTCCAGGTCTTCTGCGGACAATATACCGAGGTTAACGGCAATACGTCCTTCAAGCACCATACCTATGGATATCGAGTTCCCATGGGTAAGTGTATAGTTGGAATGGTTTTCAATTGCATGGCCAATGGTATGTCCAAAGTTTAATATCTTTCGTAAATTTGATTCCCTTTCATCATTTTCAACCACATCACCTTTTATTCGGCAGCATTTCTCTACAATTAATGAAAGCAGTTCAATATTGTAGTTGAATATATCATCTGATTTCTGTTCTATTAATTCAAACAGTTCGTAATCTGCAATAATTCCGTATTTTATAATCTCTGCAAGGCCTTCCCTGATTTCTTCAGGCCCAAGTGTGGTTAATGTATTTATATCAATGATTACCGCTTCAGGCTGGTAAAATGATCCAATCAGATTTTTCCCATGAGGCGTGTCGACAGCAGTTTTCCCTCCAATCGAACTGTCAACACAGGCAACCAGGGTGGTTGGGACCTGGATATAAGGAATTCCCCTTGTATATGTAGCTGCGACATAACCCGCAATATCACCTACTACACCCCCGCCAAGAGCAATTAATGCTGAATCCCTGCCAAAACCCGCTTCCAGCATTTTGTCTTCGATTTCAGTTTTGATCTCCCTTGTTTTTTGCATCTCTCCAGCCGGGAAATCAATCAGGAGCGTTTTTTCTGCTATCCCATCAATCAGGCTTTTAAGCTTTTCACCATAGAGTTTCCTTACATTTGAATCGGTCACTATTACATAGGAATACGCAATAGGATTTTCTTTCAGTCCGGATATAAAGTCTTCGAACAGATCTTTCCCGATTTTAATATCGTAGGAATTGTCGACAATTTGTTTAAGATTTACCCTTAGTGTGTTCATAGTAATATTTTAATCGGTATATTTTAATAAGGACCATACATTTTCAGTGCCTAGTTTTTCAGCACCATCCAGATCAGGCAGTTCAATCAAAAAAAGATATCCGACAATGTTGCCGTTAAGCTGTTTGATCAGGTTCCCTGTTGCCAGGGCGGTACCCCCTGTTGCCAGCAGGTCATCTACGATTACTACATTTTTACCGTCCTTTAAGGAATCGTCATGAATTTCAAGAGAGTCTGAACCATATTCAAGGTCATAGGACTCCTGGATCCTTGTAAATGGCAGTTTCCCTGGTTTCCTAACAGTAATAAATCCCTTTTGCATTTTTATCGAGAGTGCAGAAGCAAAAATAAAACCCCTTGATTCAATACCCACAAGGTAATCAATGTCCTGCCCCTTAAGTAATTCGGCCATCTGATTCACTGAGCTCTCAAATGCACCTGCATCCTGGAGAAGAGGAGTAATATCTCTGAATAAAATTCCTTCTTTTGGAAAGTCAGGAATGTCTCTTATAAATTTCTTTATTTCGTGCATAAATTCTTTCCTGTAAAAAATTAAATTGTATTACAAGTTAAAAGGATTGCAGTTAATGTACCAAAGCTTTGATCTATTTCAATTTCCAGCATGGTTTAAAACTTTTTTTAACAACAGGGGTTTAATAATTGCCGGGCATATTTGACAGGATATTGAATATTAATAATTTGATTTGAAATATTCTTTAATGTTAGAATATATTGTTATAATTATTAACTATAAAACTGGTAATTTATAAGAACAAAAAATGAAAACACTCTTTAGAATAGTATTTTGTTTATTTGTAACACTTACCATTACTACTGGATTTGTAACTGCTGATTCCACCAACCCGGCCCCACTGGGATTTGAGTTTGGAATGTCCGACGGAGATGCGAAAAAGCAGATAAAAAATAACGGCCACAACATAATTAAAAATGAGATGGATTCCAAAAAGGTGAGGACCATAATATTTGAAGGGGTAGTTGTAGACCTTACGGAAGTAAAAGGAATAGATCAAAAAACAAGGCTTGAATTTTTTCATAACAAACTTATGAGTTCAGCCGTAATGATAAAAACCAGTGATGATCTCGAATTTATAGATATACAGAACGAATTACTTAAGCAAATTGTATCAAGACACGGTGAACCTTCTGCAACTGACAATATGTTTTCATACGATATCTGGGAATGGGATATTGAACACCTGGGGCTTGTGTTGAGTGCAAACAGGGACAAGGGCAAATTGAAACTTGAATATACATATCACCCGGTTGCCAGTACCAAAGTGGAGTCTGAACTGAATTTAAAAAGAAAGGGAGAATACAGACACCCGGCTGACCAGATGTTCAAGGATGGGAACTTTTCTCAGCAGGGTGGCCCGGGCACAAGAACCTTTACGCCCTAGCAATATATTCTATTTTCCGGTTATCCGTTTAAAACCACTCACCGAAAAGATAAATGCAATTGCAAGACCGCAATAAAAAAGCTTGATATAGAAAGAGAAATAGTTGTTTATCACCATTACAAGACCTACTGATAATGCAATCCAGATAAGTAGAGGAATTACTTTTCTTATCATCTCAATAAGTGTTTCCCCAAAAGTACTGTTCCCACTGTTTCTAACCAGGTTTGGCAAAGAAATCGCAGCAAAATAGAATAGGTGACCAAAAAACAGAGTTCCAAGAAGGAAGCCTGCCAGTAAAAAAAGTGCAAATAAAAGTTCGTTCATTTTTTAAGTTGTTCGCCCGTGCAGTATTTTTTTATCAGAAACAAATCAATCTCCTTTCCACTATCTATTTTTTCAAATAATTTTGTGCTGTTTTTATTCTCATATCTTCCTACCACGGAACCGATGCCATTTGAAAAAACTGCTTTATCTGTAGAAATTAATCTTTCATTGCAGTAAAGTGACCTTGAGATAAGTACAGAATTATATGTGCTTCCTTTACCGAGTTTCTGAGGAATACTGAATACATGTTTTTGTGTAATAAGCAACTCATCAGGGCCCGGCCCTTTTTTAGCCAGCGTAAAAATATAAAAATTTGACTCACCCGGCATTTTTGAATGCCCAATGTAGGCCCATTCCTGACAATGGGAATCCACAGTATATAAGCAAAATGATAAAGAAAGTAACAACGCTAAACTTAAACTTTTAAGCATGTATTGATAATTTATATTTAAATTTTACTATACTTATCCAATGTTTCTGGAATAATATCATAAAATTAAAATTACTGCCAAAAACAGATTATTACAATTAAATAATAACTCTTATAACCAGTCCTTACTTTTTCTCTTTATGAAAAATAAGATTAAAATCAGCTCTCTTTTTCTTCTACTGTTAATTTTTTTCTTAATTTGTTCCGATTGTGTCTATGCACAGGACGAAACGGACGATATGATCCGTGTTTCCAAACTCAAGATTAAGGGTAATAAGGCGATTGAAACAAAGGAAATAAGACAGACTATTGAAACTCAGGCCCCTTCTATTAAACCCTGGGTAAAAAAACCTGAATTTGACCCCGATGTATTTAAAGACGATATTCAGAGAATAAAGGAACTATTTGCAAATAATGGGTATTACGATGCGGTTGTGGATTATAAGCTTAACTACAACGATACCGGGGACAGGGTAAAAATATACATAACAATAGAGCAGGGTTCTCCGGTAATACTAAGAAGTCTTAGTATTGTTATCAAGAATCCTGCTCAACGAGGTAATCCTGATGGTGAAGAGTACCTTGATATTAGGCAAAAAATTATAGAAAGAATACCCCTGGAGGCTGAAAAAGAGTTTTCTCCTCTTAAATTTGAGCAAGCCAAATCGGATATAAATTTAATATGTTCAAATCTTGGATATCCAAAACACGAGATTGAGTCTGAAGCACTTGTTAACAGGAGTGAAAAATGGGCGGAAGTAAGTTTTAATATAATTCCCGGTGATAAATATAGATTTGGTAACATTGAAATAGTAGGAAATAAAAAAACCCCCACATACCTTGTGAGAAGGGATATTATTTTTGAACCGGGTGAAGTTTATTCACTCGAAAAAGTATCAGA
>JAUXJP010000138.1 GCA_030624695.1 Candidatus Dadabacteria bacterium
ATCAGGAGTTTCTGCAACAGGTTCAGCTTCCTTAGCTTCAGTCTCTACCGGTTCATCGGGAGTTTCTGTAACAGGTTTAGCTTCTTTAGCTTGAATTTCGGTATTTACTTCTTCTTTTGGTTCAACAGCTTCTTCAGAAACGGTGTCAGCCGCAACTGCTGCTTTCGCTGTATCTTCTATAAGTCCGAGCTCTTCTGCCGATTCTTTTTTTGTACTTTTTTTACTTTCTATATTTTTCGGTGCTGCTTTTGTAACTATTTTCTTTTTCTTTTTTGGTTTAAAATCTTCCTGTACAATTTCAATTAAGGATAAGGGAGCATTATCACCTTTTCTGTAACCCATCTTTATAATTCTTGTGTAACCACCGGGTCTGTCTTTGTACTTTTCAGCGAGTTCACTAAACAGTTTTTTTAATACATCTTTATCCTTAATAAACGCTGCTGCCTGTCGTCTAGCCTGCAATGTACCTTTCTTGGCAAGTGTTATCATCTTTTCAGCAACTCTTCTAATTTCTTTTGCGCGGGTATCAGTAGTAGTAATACTTTCATGTCTAAAAAGATCTGTCGCCATATTCCTGAACATAGCTCTTCTGTGTTTTGTAACAACACCTAATTTTCTTCCAATCCTTTTATGTCTCATCTAATATCTCCTAATACGTTACTACTCTCCTTCCACTTCTTCTTCAATCTTGCTAGCAGACCGGTTTTCTTTTTCTTCCTCGAATACTTCTGAATTAATATCAGTTCCAAGTTCAAATTGCATTTCAACGAGTTTTTCTCTTATTTCGACTAAAGATCGCTTGCCAAAATTTTCAAGATTAAGAAGTTCTTCTTCAGTCTTTTGAATCAGCTCACCAAAATAGACTATATTTGCCCGTCTTAGGCAATTTAACGATCTTGCAGATAAATCAATGTCTTCTACATGTGTAAAAAGTATGTCTTCATTACCTTTTATCTCATGGCTTTCTTCAATTATTTCTTCTTCTTCAAATAAAGATTCATCAAATTTAATAAAAATGCTGAGTTGCTGTTTTATTATTTTTGCACTGTATGCCAATGCATCTTCAGTTAATATCGTGCCGTTAGTCCAGATTTCAAGTGTAAGTTTTTCATAATCTGTTCTTCTTCCTACCCTTGAATTAGTAATTGTATAATTTACTTTCCTTATAGGTGAATAAAGTGCATCAACCGGTATAGTTCCTATACTTTTTTGCTGATCACCCCTTCTTTCTACTGATTCATACCCACTTCCCATTTCTACAGTCAATTCCATCTCAATTTTTCCACCTTCAGCAACCGTTGCGATATGCTGGTCAGAATTAATGACCGTTACCTGATGGTTTTCATCTATATTAGCTGCAGTAACTAAACCTGGTTTATCAAATTTGAGTGTTAATGTCTGTGGTTCAAATGTATGCATTTCAAGATTTAAACTTTTAAGATTTAATATTATTTCTGTTACATCTTCCTTGACACCAGGGATTGTTGAGAATTCATGGAGTACACCGTCAATTTTTACAGAAGTAATTGCTGGGCCTTGTATAGATGAAAGCAATACTCTTCTTAAAGTATTACCCAAAGTAACTCCATAACCTCTTTCCAATGGCTCACAAATGAATTTTCCATATAAATCATTTGAGACTCTTTCATCTTTTTCCAGTCTTCTTGGATGAATAAGATCTTTCCAGTTTTTTTGAAATTCTTTTGTAATTACAATCTCATCTATATTTTCTTCAATCTGTTGTTCCATAATGTTAATCCCCTGAAATAAATTATACTCTAGAATAAAACTCAACGATTAATTGTTCTTCGATAGGAAATGTTACATCTTCTCTTTCGGGTAACCTACTAATTACACCTTTATAGTTATCAATGTCATGCTGTAACCAATCAGGCACTGGTTTTCTTTCAAGAAGCTGAAGGGCCTGATTAATTCTGCCAAGTTTTTTGCTTTTTTCTCTAATTTCAATTACGTCTCCGGCCTCAACCAGATATGAAGGTATATTTAATACACTTCCGTTAACAAGTATATGTTTGTGTCCAACAAGCTGTCGGGAATCACTACGCGAACTTCCAAAACCAAGTCTGTACACAACATTATCCAGTCTTCTTTCAAGTAGCACAATTAAAAGTGAACCTGTAACTCCTTTCATTTTTGATGCTTTTTTAAAATATCTTTTAAACTGATTTTCTCTTAAACCGTAACTTCTTTTTACTTTTTGTTTTTCCCTGAGCCTTAGGCCATATTCTGAAAATTTAGATCTTCTTAGTCCATGAACTCCAGGTGGTTGATTTGCTTTTGCATCAATTGACGATTTACCGTTATAGCTGCGTTCCCCTTTAAGAAAAAGATTAGTCCCTTCTCTTTTGGACAACCTGTCTGTAGGTCCTGTATATCTTCCCATTTATGAAACAACCTCCTGATACAAAATGCAATCGTAATTAAAAATATTAATAATCATTATTATTTATACTCTCCTTCTTCCCGGTGGCCTGCATCCATTGTGGGGAATGGGTGTAATATCTCTAATAAATGAAATTTTAAGCCCGGATGACTGAAGTGAACGAATTGCAGGTTCTCTACCTGGACCCGGCCCCTTAACAAATACCTTGACTGTTTTCATTCCCATGGTAGCGGCTTTTTTTGCTGCATCTTCTGCTGCTATTTGTGCAGCAAAAGGGGTTCCTTTTCTTGTACCTTTAAAACCCTTAACTCCACCACTGGACCAGGTTAGTACATTACCTTTTGTATCACTTACCGATACAATAGTATTATTGAAGGTTGCCCTGATATTTACTACACCTTCTTCAACAAATTTCTTAACTTTTTTTCTTCCAACTTTTTTCTTGGCCATAAATAACTCCGCTATATTCTAACTTTTACCTACTTGTTTTTTCTTGGCTATCGCTGTTCCTCTTGGGCCTTTTCTTGTTCTGGCATTTGATTTTGAGCACTGGCCTCTTACGGGTAAACCCTGTCTGTGTCTCAAACCTCTGTAACATCCAATTTCTACAAGTCTTCTTATATTACCCTGGATTTCATTTTTTAGATCACCTTCTACAGTATATTGGTTTTCTATTATTTCTCTTAATTTAGCAACTTCACTATCATCAAGATCTTTTGATCTTTTACTGATATTAATTGCAGCTGAATTTAGAATATCAATCGAAGTTTTACGTCCAACACCATAAATGTAGGTAAGTGCTACTTCTATTCTTTTATTTAGTGGTATATCAACTCCAGCAATTCTCGGCATATATTAAAATCCTCCTTAAACTACCCTTGCCTTTGTTTGTGTTTTTTAATAACACAAATCACTCTTACTACACCTTTTCTTTTGATGATCTTGCATTTATCACAAATCTTTTTAACAGACGATCTAACCTTCACAACAATCTCCAGCCAACTATTTTTTTAATCTGTAAGTAATTCTTCCTTTTGTTAAATCATAAGGTGAAAGTTCGAGTTTCACTTTATCGCCTGGAAGTATTCTTATAAATCTTGTTCTCATTTTACCGGATACATATGCCAATATTACATGACCATTTTCAATTTCGACGCGGAACATAGCATTAGGAAGTGCTTCTAATATTATTCCTTCAAATTCTAGTCTTTCTTCTTTCGGCATTTACACCCCAAATATATTAATTTAACCTTGTTAAAACTTCGGGGCCATTATCCGTAATAGCCACCGTATGTTCAAAATGAGCTGAAAGTTTACCATCTGCGGTTACCGCAGTCCAGCCATCATTTAAAATTTTTACTTCTGCTACTCCAAGGTTTACCATAGGTTCAATTGCCAGTACCATCCCGCTTTTTAAACTTGTACCGAGCTGGGACATTTCTGTAACAAAATTTGGTACCTGAGGATCCTCATGGAGATTTTTTCCGATTCCGGGACCAACACAAGATTTAACTACACTAAATCCACTATCTTCAACATAATCCTGAATTGATCTCGAAATATCCTTTATCCTGTTCTTAGGTTTTGCCTGATCTATTCCTTTAAATAGTGATGCTTCAGTTACATCTAATAGTTTTTGGGCTACCTTTGAAATTTTACCTACTGGGACAGTAATAGCAGAATCCCCGTAGTAACCGTCTATATAAGCTCCAAAATCGATCCCAATAATATCA
>JAUXJP010000054.1 GCA_030624695.1 Candidatus Dadabacteria bacterium
ATGTTTACGCTTTTATGTCTGCCGGTAGCTTCAAAAAATTTTTCAAAAGTCACTCCGTCATGGAGATCTTCTCCCGGATGAATTTCATAAGCAAGATCTATCCCGTAATCTGATGCTGTATTTAGAACAGGTTTCCAGAAAGAAGCTAGAGTCTTAAAACTCTCCTCAACAATTCCGGCAGGCCTCTGCGGCCATGGATACATCAGATGCCATAATAGCGCGCCGGAAAAAGTCGGTACTGTTTTTAGCCCCAGATTGGCTGATGCTTTTATAACTGCCATCATTTTTTCAACCGCCCATTTCTGCCGGGCTTTCGGGTTGTTTCTTAAAGGTGGCTCTGTAAAAGCATCGAAAAGTTCGTCATACGCAGGGTGAACAGCTATAAGCTGGCCAAAAAGATGGGAAGCAAGTTCAGTAATTTCAATACTGCTGCATCTGCTCCTGATTTCTTCGCAGTATGATCTGGAAGATGCTGCTTTATCAATATCAATAAGCCTTTTATCCCATGCCGGTATCTGCATTCCTTTGTAGCCTAAAGACTTTGCCCATAATGAAATGCTTTCGAGGTTGTTGAAGGGCGGCTTGTCATCAGTAAACTGGGCGAGAAATATTGCCGGGCCTTTTATCCCACTCATAAAACTCCTCCCGATATAGTTATTTGTAACCGGTTTTATCAACAGATATCCGGTTCAGATGATATCTAATCAAGAACGACTCCTATTGTCGTTTAAAAATATTTATAAAGATGAGAATTACAGTTTTATCCCGCCGGTTTACTTATCAAGTTTTTGACTGTTTCTCTCATTGCAATCTGCATACGCAGTGGGGGCAGTCCGCGAAGTATCAAAGAAAGATCATCAATAACCATTTTACCTATCCGCGCAAAAGCCTGGGGTATTCCGCCTGCCCTATGAGGTGATAGCAGAATATTTTCATTTTTTCTGATTCTGTGGTTTCTGGGAATCGGCTCTTCCGGGAAAACATCTGTCGCGGCTGTGAATCTCCCTTCTTCGGTCAGGCTGCATAAGGCGTCAAAATCCACGACTGCTGCCCTGCTCATAAGAATAAAGAACGAATCTTTTTTAATCAGTGAAAGTTTTTCCGCGCTTAGAAATCCCCGGTTATTTTTCGTCACACCTGCCATGACAAAAACAAACCTGCTTTTCTCAAGAACATCGCCGAGCGTGGTCGGTATACACCCGTGTTCAATTATTATGCTGTCAGGAACCCACGGGTCATAAACCCTTACTCTGCACCGGAAAGGGACAAGAAGCCTTGTTAAAGCTTTCCCCAGGAATCCAAACCCGATTATTCCCACGTCAGAACCTGATAACAGCACTGAATCAAGGCATCCTTCTGCAAGGTATTTTTCATTTCCGCTTCTTACTCTTCTGTCCTCCCTGGCAATTCCCCGTCCCAGATCAATCGCAAATCCCAGAGCCATTTCTGCCACAGCCAGAGCATATGCTTCTCCGCAGTTCAGAACATATATACCGTTATTAAAACAATAGTCATAATCAATATTCTGATAAAAATTACCTTCAACGTTGAAAATAGCTCTCAGCCCCGGCGCCAGCCTCAGCCTGGATTCAAGCATCTCCATCTGACCGATTACAGCAATTGCATCAGGCAGGTGTTTATCTATTTCATCTCCGGCAATTTTTTCATCGCCAAGGTAGACAAAATCAGCAAGAGAGCTAATCATGTGGATTTTTTCTTCTGAAAATAATCTGTTTAATTTCTGGGGATACGGTGCTGCTATAACTTTATTCCTTAAATTATTCATCAGTACCTCTTGGGATTGTATTACTGTTTCTGCCTTTGAATATACACAGCACCAAGTATCACAATACCCTTCACTGTGCCTTGAAGATAAGGGGATACTCCAACCATATTCATCATATTGTTTATGACACCGAGCATAACTGCGCCGCAAATAGTACCCCACACTGTGCCGCGGCCGCCTGTCAATGTTGTGCCGCCTACAATTACAGCCGCGATCACGTCAAGTTCAAACCCCAGCCCCATATTTGAAGTGCTCACCGCGTTAAACCTTGAAGCTAGAAGTATTGAGGATAGCGCGACCAGAATCCCGTTAAGAGTGTAGGAAAAAAACCTGACGAAACTCACGTTAATGGCTGAAAACCTGGCTACATTCTGGTTTGATCCAACAGCACAGATATATCGCCCATATCTTGTATTGTTTAACACCAGGTTAAGAACAGCCGCCAGAATAAGCATTACCCATACCGGTACAGGAATGCGCATAAAAGATTCCATTCCGAATTCACCGTAAAGTATGTTAGAAGACCTGATTTCACCTGCGTTACCTATATACAGGGTCAGAGACCTGAAGATAGCCATACTGCCAAGAGTAACAATAAAAGGGGCGATTTTCCCCTTGGTTATCATAAATCCGTTGAAAGCACCTACCAGAGTTCCGACCATAATCCCGGTAGCTATGCCAATAATTATAACTATAACCTCATTTTCTATGACAGTGTTCAGGGAGTTCATTAAAAGAACTACAACAGCCCCGACAAAAGCTGTCATGGAGCCGACAGAAAGATCTATGCCTCCGCCGATAATGACAAATGTCATGCCAAGCGCTATTATCCCTGTATAGGAAACCTGCCGTAAAATATTCACAAGGTTCTGGAATTTAAGAAAATAGGGACTTAAAAATGATGAAATCAGTATAAGAACAAGCAAAGCAATAAAGGAAGCATACTTCTGCCAGTCTATTTTTTTCAGAAAAGCGGAGCAATTAATAATTGTTAGTTTCCTCCTTCTCTAATTCCTGTTGCGTAAAACATTATTTCTTCTTCGTTAATATCTTTATCTTCGAGAATGCCTGTTACTTTTCCGTCTTGCATTACAACAACCCTGTTACACATTCCGATAAGTTCTTCCATTTCCGATGAAATAAAAATGCAAGAGATCCCTTCTCTTACAAGGGAGTTTATAAAACGATATATTTCCTGCTTGGAGGAGACATCTATGCCCCTGGTTGGTTCGTCAAGTATAAGAACATCAGGTTTTGTATCAAGAGTTTTTGCCATTGATACTTTCTGCTGATTCCCGCCACTTAAAAACTCAAGGTGCGTCTTCAGACTCGGCGCTTTAAGATTGAAAAGCTTCTGATATTTTTTACCGGATTCCAGTTCAGCGTTTTGATCTATCCAGTTAACTGTATTATTGCTGTAGGAAGGGAGTGAAACAAGAGTGATATTATGAATCACTGAAAAACTGGTAATTATACCACTGCCCTGCCTGTCTTCCGAAAGATACCCAATTTCAGCCTTTATGGCGTCAGCAGGCTTCTTTATGGAAACCAGTCTGTTTTTAACCATAATTTCGCCTTCGGAAACCGGACGCAGACCCATTATCGCCTCTGACACCTCTGTCCGTCCTGCTCCTACAAGTCCGCCAAGCCCCAGAACTTCCCCTTTCCTTAAAGCGAACGAAATATTTTCTATAACGCCTGGAACAGTTAACCCTTTTACATCAAAAATAATCTCATCGGACGGCTTATTTTTCTTGGGAAAAACCTGCGACAGCTCACGCCCAACCATGCTTTCAGCCATCTGCTCCAGGGTTATTTCATCTATCTTTTTTTCTGTAACAAAATACCCATCCCTGAGAATCATAACTCTATCGCAAATTTCCTTTACTTCTTTCAGCTTATGGGAAATATATATTATGGTAAGTCCTTCTTTCTGCAGCTTTTTCATCAGCCTAAAAAGTATTTTTATTTCATTTATGGTAAGAACTGATGTAGGCTCATCCATTATCAGTATCTTTGATTTGAACGCAAGAGCCTTGCTTATTTCAACCATCTGCTTTTCAGCCCCGCTCAGGTTCTCAATTTTTTCATCAGGCGAAATATCAACCTCAAGCACTTTTAGCATTTCTTTTGTTTTTTTCTTCATCAGTTCCTTGTCAAGAAGCCGGTTTTTTCTGAGTTCTGACCCAAGAAAAATGTTGTCACAAACCGTAAGGTCTTTTATAAGGTTGAATTCCTGAGGAATAATGCTTAGGCCTATTTTTTTCGCGTCTACCGGTTTTTTTAAATCAATTTTCTGTTCTTCGAAGATAATATCTCCTGAACTCTTAAGATAAATCCCGGTGAGTATCTTCATCATGGTTGATTTCCCTGCTCCGTTTTCGCCAATTATTCCCAGTATTTCACCATACCTGACGTTAAAACTGAGACTGTGCAAAACCTCTACCGTTGAAAAACTTTTACAGATATTTTCAACTTTCAATATATAATTTTCCATATTGAACAAGTCCCCAAACCTTTTGATATAACTTCTTTTGTGATTTGTAATTGGTTAAAATTATAACACTTGAAAATTTAGAAGTCAATATTCCGAATTGCCCCATTAGAAATTACCCAGGATCTGATAAATAATAACTGCCTTTCCTTCCTTTTTTCTTGATTATGCTTTTATAATAGATTATATTTAGATAAAGCTATTATAAAATTTTTTAATATCAGCAAGGAGATTAATATGTCCCTGGATAGCATCACATTGGCAGCAATGAGAAAAGAGCTTCTGGATAAATTTACAGAGGGAAAGATAGTAAGCCTGATTCAGACTAAAAAATATAAAATCATTATTGAGGTAAAACCTGTTAAGTTTTTAGCCTCAAACAATATAAATAAAAAAAGCGAAATCTTCTATATCCATATTTCCCTTGACCCCTCACTTCCTGAAATTTACTTTACCGAATTAAAAAACAGACAAAAGACTATCAGTTCTCCTTTTTTAACTCTTCTGCAAAATCAGCTAAGAGGAGGAAAAATATTAGATATCGAACACCCCAATTTTGACCGTATTTTACATTTTATTATCAGACCCTACCAAAAGTTCGGTAAATTACCAAATAAAATACTGGTAGTGGAATTTATGGGCAAACACGGCAATATGATTCTTCTTAAAGAAGATAAAACCATAGGAACTGCCCTAAAACTAATAGATTTCAATATCAGCAGGTACCGGGAGATTATGCCCGGAAAGCTATATGTCCCCCCTCCTTCTCAGAATAAATCGAATCCTCTAAATATTAACCGGGAAGGTTTCCTTAATATTTTTAATTCCCTATCCGCAGAGAATAAAGATTTAAACATCTGGAAGCTGATACAGAACAGCTTTACAGGTATAAGCCCTCAGAGCGCAAAAGAGGTGGTTCTTCAGGCTAACTTATCCCCGGAAAAGAACGTATCTGAGACATCCGGGGTAGATTTGAAAATGCTCTGGACTTCTTTTAATAGAATTGCAACGAATATTAAAAATTATAATTTCCAGCCGGCGCTTTTCTTAGACCCCCTATCTAAAAAAGTAAAAGCCTGGTCTATAATCGATTCAGTTCAGTTTCCCAAATACCATAAGCTAACTTTTAATGAAGCGAATTCGTGCCTGGAATCCTTATT
The DNA here is from genome assembly GCA_030624695.1 of Candidatus Dadabacteria bacterium. Lineage (GTDB taxonomy): Bacteria > Desulfobacterota_D > UBA1144 > Nemesobacterales > JAJCZQ01 > JAJCZQ01. The sequence goes on from JAUXJP010000054.1 coordinate 5,441, forward strand.
TACCGAGCTGGAAAAAGAACGGGAAATTCTATCTATGCAAAATAAGTTAGACCAGATAATCAGAAAAAATATGTTGAAAATAAACAATAAGATAAACGATTGCCAAAAAAAAATGGAAGAAGTTAAAAATTGTGAAAAATATAAGATAAACGGTGAACTGATAAAGGCAAATCTTCCCAGTATCAAAAGAGGAGACAGGGAAATTACCACTATCAACTATTATTCTACACGGCAGGAAAATATAACCATCCCCTTAAACGATAAACTAACCCCCTTAGAGAATGCCCGGTTATATTTTAAAAAATACCGGAAAACAAAAGATAGTTTTCAGATAATTTTCGAGCAATTAAAGAACCATAAGTTAAAGCTTGCTCAACTGACTGAACTTCAGAAATTATATGAGCAAGAAAGCAATTCTCTTCCCAATCTTCTCAAAATTTATAATAATTTAACCAAATTGGGATGGGCAAAGAAAACCACCGCTCCCCTTAAGAGTCTCAAAAAAGAAAAAAACAGATTTGCACCTGTTAAATATATCTCTAAAGATGGATGGGAAATCTATGTGGGGAAAAATAACCTGCAAAATGATTTCTTAACTTTTAAATTGGCTTCCGGCAATGATACCTGGCTTCATGCAAAAAACATTCAAGGGTCTCATATTATCATTAAAAATAAAGGGAGCAAACAATCTCTTCCGCTCGACACCTTAATTCAGGCCGCAAATTTAGCTGCTTATTTTAGTAAAGCCAAAAAAGATGATAAAGTATTGGTCGATTATACTCTTAAAAAACACGTGAAAAAACCTAAAAAAGCCAGGCCGGGGATGGTTATTTATTCTCAAGAAAAGGGTCTTTGGATAAAAATAGATTTGGAAGAAATCAGGAGCATGAAGAAGGTTTCTCAAAAATAATTCTAATACTCTATTTTTCAATTCCTTCCAGACAATCAATTAATTCCTGCATATCTTGGGGTAGAGGGGCAGAAAATTCCATATATTTTTTAGATGCGGGGTGTACAAACCCTAAAACATAAGAATGCAAAGCCTGCCTGTGGATATTTAATCCCTGTCTCCTGTGACCATATAGCTGGTCACCAACGATGGGATAGCCGATAAAAGCCAGATGTACTCTTATCTGATGAGTTCTGCCCGTACGAAGAGTTGCTTCGACCAGGGTGTAGCCGGAAAATTCTTTTAACACCTTGAAATGAGTTATTGCTTCCCTGCTTTTTCCTTCGGTAACTGCCATTTTTTTCCTGTTTTTCAAATTCCGGCCGATCGGTGCATCTATAACTCCGGAATCATCTCTCAGGCCACCGTGGACCAAGGCGAGATATTTTTTGGTTACCTGATGATC
>JAUXJP010000223.1 GCA_030624695.1 Candidatus Dadabacteria bacterium
AAGTGTAGAACAGCAAAATATAAACTCTGCGACAAAATCCCTGTCACTCACCGTATCAATGCTGTTCCTCGAAACGCCGGCAAAACCATGGGCATTAGCGGTGTGGTCCCGGTCTATGGGAAAAGACGTACCGGCACCTGCGCCGCAGCCAAGCGGGTTTACATTAATTCTCCCGAGGCAGTCATTAAACCTCTCGCTGTCCCTTTCAAACATCTCGAAGTATGCGAGCATATGGTGTGCAAGCAGTACGGGCTGGCCCCTTTGCATGTGTGTATAAAGAGGAAGCCTTACCTCGATGTTTTTCTCGGCAAGTTTAACAAACTGTGAGGAAAGTTTTTTTATTAGTTTTAATATTTCACCCGTTTCAGTTTTAAGATAAAGCTTTATATCGACAAGTACCTGGTCATTCCGGCTTCTGGCTGTGTGGATTTTACCTCCGACTTTGCCAATCTTTTCAATTAACCTTATTTCGATATTAAGATGTATATCTTCAAGTTCCTGCCTGAATGGAAACTTCCCTGATTCGATCTCTTTCCTGATTGAGCCCAGGCCGGCGATAATCTTTTCTGCATCTTTCAAGGGAATGATTTTTTGTTTGGAAAGCATTTTTACATGGGCAATGCTTCCCCTGATGTCTTCGTCATAAAGACGTTTGTCGAAGCTTACCGATTCCGAAAATTCCTCGGCTGTTTTACTGATTGATTGTTTAAACCTTCCGCCCCATGCTTTTTTTGCCAATTTAATTCTCCCTTGATTCATCAGGTGCATTCTTGTTTACAAACAATGTCTGAGTCGGATAAGCAAACTCAATTCCTTCTTCCCCAAAACGCTTAAATACTGCGAGGTTAATATTCTGTTGTGCATTCATATAATCGATATAGTCCGGACTGAGTACATAATAAACTATTTCATAGTTCAGTGAAAAATCACCATAGGAATAAAAATGTGTCCTGTCAAACCTTGTCCTCGGTTCATCGGTAATAATTTCCCTGAGTAAATCCGGAATTTTTTCTAATTTTTCATACGGAGTTTCGTAGACCACACCGAGAGTAAACAGTATCCTCCTGTCATTCATCCTCTTATAGTTTTTAATCCTGCTCTGAAGAAGGTCGTTGTTGGAGAATACAAGCTGCTCACCGGATATGCTGCGGACCCTTGTAGTTTTTAATCCAATGTCCTCAACATCACCCCTTAGGTCATCAACTACTATGAAGTCCCCAACTTCAAATGGCTTGTCGAGGATTATCGAAAGCGATGCAATTACATCCCCGAGTACATTCTGGAGTGCAAGGGCAATTGCGATACCACCTATTCCAAGTCCTGTGATAAGAGTTGTAACATTGAAACCAAGGTTACTGATAATCAGCAGGAATATTGTAATCCATATAAAAACTTTCACTACGAAGCCAAACGCCTTTAACTGGGTAACTTTTGACCCTCTGCCGAATACTTCTCTTGAAGCTTTTTTGTCAATATAGTGAGAGATAATCCCGCTTGCCCAGAAACCGACCTGGAACAGCACGGTAATAACAATTATGCTTCTTCGAACATTGGCGATAGGTTCATTAAGATTTAAATAAAGGGATCCCACATAAAGCGAGATCAATAATAAGAGAAACAGGTTTGTTTTAGCAAGAAGGTCTGCAAATAAATTGTCGAGGTCAGTTTCGGTTGTTTCTGCAAGCTTTTTAAGGTTTTTTATAAGGAGGCTATTTAGCAAAAAGAGTGCAATGGTTAATACGATTGCAACCCCGAGAGCTATAAGCCACTGCTCGACTGTGTTTTCAAAATATTCCTGTTTGAGTAATTGCTGAATATTCACGGCGTTTTCTTGAGATGCAATACAGTTCTATATTACTAATAAATGATTCAGGTTATTCACGATTTTTCAAGATTATCAATTACTGCTGCCCCTATGCTGTCGCCCCATACGTTGATGGTTGTCCTGAAACGGTCGAGCAGCCAGTCAACCGCGAGTATAAGCCCGATGCCCTCCATCGGAAGCCCAACGGATTGCAGGACTATAACCATTGTTACAAGTCCTGCCTGCGGAATGCTTGCCGCGCCTATAGCTGCAAGGGTAGCTGTAATAAAGACAATAACAAGCTCGGTCCCTGCAAGGTCTATCCCATAGCTCTGGGCAATAAAGATTACCGCAACTGCTTCATAAAGAGCTGTGCCGTCCATATTTATGGTTGCCCCGAGCGGCAACACGAATCTTCCGACCTTGTCCGACACCTTCGCTTCCTTAACATTTGTTATCGTAAGCGGGAGTGTTGCTGCCGAGGAAGCAGTAGAAAAAGCGGTTATCAGTGCCTCGCTCATATGTCTTAAATATTTTAAAGGGTTTCTTTTCGTAAGAAAGTAGAGTATTGCCGGAAGTATAATAAATCCGTGTATACAAAGCCCGATGATAACAGTGAAAAAGTATTTACTTATTTCGGAGATCAGATGCCATAACTGGCCGCCGCCGCCGGCGGCACTGATGCGGTATGCAATTAAACCGAATATGCCAATTGGTGTGAGTGTTATGATCCAGTGCACAATCATCATTATTGCCTTATCAATAGCAGTAAAAAAATTAAGAATTATTTCACTTTCTTTTCCAAGCTTTCCAAAGGCAATACCGAACAGAACGGATGCAACAATTAAGGGAAGAATCTGGTAATTAGCTGCAGAGCTAAAGAGGTTAGGACTGATGATACTGGTCAGAATATCAATTACGCCCATATTCTCTTTGCCCTTAATTATGTCGGGTATATTGCCTGAGACTGTCATTAAGCCGTCACCCGGGTGTATCGTGGTAACAACTACAATCCCTATAAATACGGCAATTGCCGTTGTTGCGGTATAATAGATAAGAGTCTTAAGTCCGAGCGAACCGAG
>JAUXJP010000127.1 GCA_030624695.1 Candidatus Dadabacteria bacterium
CCAGGAGTAAGTCTATTCTTTCCCTAGCAGTAAGTTTTCCAAGATCATGCTGCCGCTTGATTCTGGCTTCACCACCGCCAAGTTCAGCTTCTTTTTCTTTTTGTTCTAGAAATTCAATTTTTTCCTTCATACATGTGACTCCTGATGAAATGTAGCATTAAATGATACTATTCTTATAAACAATTATTCTGAAGTATTGTTTTTGAAATGTAACTTTAAAAATCCAGTCAAATATAACATAACGATTAAAAAATATAAAACATATTAATAATTTAGATGATTTTAAGGTTTTAAGTCAACTTGTCCCATAATTCCCTGACCTGCTCACGAGTGTTTACTAAATCTTGATTGTTGTCGATAATGTAATCCGCATGTTTTATTTTTTCATTGTTAGTAAGCTGTGAATTAATACGGGCATCTATCTGCTCCTTGGAAAGATCTCCCCTTCCTCCCAACCTTTTTTTCTGTGTTTCTTCGTCTATTGAGACAACTATTAATTTGTCTATTAATTTTATTAAACCTTTTTTCTCCAGAATAAGCGCTGCTTCTAAAATTATAATTTCAGTCCCTTTTTCTCTATATTCCCCGATTGTACTATTTATTTCATTAAATATCATAGGGTGAATTATGCTGTTTAAGAGTTCTCTCTTTTCGTCACTGTTGAATACAATTTCCGCTACTAATGTTCTGTTTAAACTGCCGTCGGGGTTAAGAATGTTCTCACCAAAGGTTACTGTAAGCTCTTTAAGGGCAGGACTTCCCGGTTCTACAACTTGTCTTGAGACCTGATCGGCATCTATCACTACCGCGCCAAGTTCTTCGAAAAAACATGAAACAGTTGATTTTCCGGAGCCTATGCTTCCTGTTAGTCCTATTACTTTCATCTTTATAAATTATGATTATAAGTAATATTTAATCAAATATTTGAGTATATATTTAAAATTAATTTAAAATATTATTGCTTTTGCTGAAATGGAGGCCACATGAGTTTTTCTACACCCGATCTTTGCGATGATTTTCCCGAACTTGTAAGAGTAGTAGAGCCGATGTTTATTAATTTTGGCGGGACAGCCACCTTTGGCGGTGAGATAATTACCGTTAAATGCTTTGAGGACAATTCGCTTGTGAAGGAGAATGCTTCTAAGCCAGGTTACGGAAAAGTAATGGTTGTTGACGGCGGCGGCTCGCTCAGGCGTGCACTACTCGGTGATCTGATAGCAAAAGATGCTGTAAAAAACGGGTGGGAGGGATTTATCATTTATGGATGTATACGTGATGTAGATATTATCAACAGGCTTGATGTAGGCGTCCATGCACTTGATACGGTACCTCTTAAAACTGAAAAAAAGGGTATCGGCGAACTCAATATAGCAGTTACATTCGGCGGTGTAACATTCAGGCCGGGTGAATATGTATATGCTGATAATAATGGAGTGATAGTATCTAAAGAAAAATTGTTGACCACAGATTAAATAAAATCGATTGCTTTCTGGATCCTGCTAATAACTTTTTCTTTTCCAAGGATTTCGATAACTTCTCCAATACCCGGGCTTACTGTTCCACCGGTAAGGGCAACCCGCATTGGCTGGGCGATCTTTCCGAATTTTAGATCGAGTTCTACCACTACTTCTTCCAGGGCTTTTTGTATATTGTCATAGGTAAAGTTTTCAACAGAACCCAGTTTTTCCATTAAAGCCTTCAGAATGGGTTTCGTATCTTCAGTCAGAAACTTATTTTTTGCCTTCTCTTCATATTCTGTAACTTCATTGTAAAAATATGAGGACTGGCTCACAAAATCATTAAGAGTTTTAGAACGTTCCCTAAGCTGTTCAATGATCATTAGTAATTTGTTGTCATATTCTGCGTTAAATCCATTTTTATTCATAAGCGGCAAAATAAGCTGGGCAATTTCTTTCGCAGGTTTTTCCTTTATGTAATGAGCATTTAGCCACTGGAGTTTCTCAGGATTGAATACAGCAGGGGATTTGCCAACGTTATCAAGCGTAAATTTTTCAATTAGTTCTTCTTTTGAGAAAATTTCCTCATCACCGTATGACCAGCCAAGCCTTGTAAGGTAATTTATCATTGCTTCGGGCAAATAACCGTCATCCCTGTATGCTTCAACTGAAGTTGCCCCGTGGCGTTTGCTGAGTTTTGTCTTATCTGCACCATGGATCATGGATACATGGGCAAATTTTGGAATATTTAGTCCAAGGGCATCATATATTAATCGCTGTTTTGGTGTATTTATCAGGTGGTCATCACCGCGAATTATATGCGTAAGTTCCATAAGGGCATCATCAATAACAACTGCAAAATTATATGTGGAAAAACCATCCATCCTTAAAATAACAAAGTCGTCGATTTCTTTTGCATTAAAACTTATCTTTCCCCTTAATATATCATGGACTTCTATTTCACCTGTATCAGGGGTAAGTATTCTTATGGAGTAGGGTTTGTCGGGCCCGGCATTTTCATTAGCCCATTCACGCTTATACTGGAAAAATTCTCCTTTTTCCTGGGCTTCTTTTCTTTTCTCGGCAAGCTCATCCGGAGTAACATAGCATTTATACGCTTTTCCTGAATCCAGCATTTTATTGGCATATTCCTTGTATAGTTCCAGTCTTTCAGACTGCTTTATCGGGGTGCCGTCCCAGTCAAGTCCCAACCATTTCATAGAATCATAAATTTCATTAAGTGAATCTTCAGTAGATCTTGCCTGATCGGTATCTTCTATTCTGAGTACGAATTCTCCGCCATGATGACGGGCAAAAAGCCAGTTGAATATAGCGGTCCTTGCTCCACCAAGATGGAGTGAGCCTGTGGGGCTGGGTGCAAATCTTGTTTTTACTGACATCGGAAATAAAGTAAATAAAGTTTAAGGAGTGTCAATTATTAATTCAAAAGCTCGTCGAGCTTTTTTGACCTTTCGAGCGAAACCAGCTGGTCGTAGCCACCAATGAGTTCATCACCAATAAGGATTATTGGCACAGTCCTCCAATTAAGCATTTGCATTGTTTCAAGCATTTTTTCAGGGTTTTTATCCAGGTTGACTTCATTGTATTCAACACCCTTGCTATCAAGCAACTGTTTAGCTCTAATGCAATACGGGCAGTAACTACTGGTATATATTTGTACTTTATTCATGGAAATTTATGATGCTTGGTTTTTACAATAGATTCAAGTATTCTTGACACCTACTTTATTAAAAAATGGTGCACACAAACAATTTTACCTGAAAATTATGTATACCCGTTTACTTATTCTGCCTATTTTTCTTGCCGCCGTTATGACTATTAGTTCATGTTCGGTATTTAAATTTGCAAAAATTTATACTTCCTCTGAACCAGGAAGTGGGCAGCTACATGGAGATATATATAAAAAAGATCTGACAAGTTACCGGATTGGTAACCTTGGCGATAACTGGAAATGGGTGAATATCGATTACGGGGACCTTTTTTATACAAACAATAAAAAAACTTCGGCAATCACGGTAAATTCCTCATGTGGCCCAAATAAAGCCAAATACAGCCTGTCCGCACTGGCAGGGTCTTTGTTAGTCGGTGTTAAAGGGAAGAAACTAATTGAAAGGGAATTGATCAAGGTAGATGAAGAGGATGCTTTATTCTCATTATATGATGCAAAATTTGAAGGTGATGATATTAAATTAGCAACCGTGGTATTTAAAAAAGGGCAGTGTGTTTATGATTTTAGCTATTTGAATATTAACAATGAATTTGATACTTACCTAAAAGAATTTGTTAAATTTATTTCAGAATTCAGGGTACTGGACTAAACAATGATCAGCCTGTTATATAAAATAGGTGCATTTTGCATCAATTCATTATTAACTGTTGGGGAAGTAACAGTTTTTTGCTACAGGGCATTAGCCACAACACTGAAACCCCCATATGATTACAAACTGATATCTGAGCAGGTCTATGAGATTGGGGTTAAATCTATACTGATTGTAATTGTTTCTGCACTGTCAATTGGGATGGTAATGGTTGTCCAGCTGTCCTGGGGTTTTGCCTGGTTTGGAGCAAAAGGACTTGTTGGCCCAGTGGTGACACTGTCATTTGTAAGGGAACTCGGCCCGGTTGTAACTTCACTCCTTGTTGGGGGAAGGGTTGGTTCGGGTATCACAGCAGAGATTGGCGCCATGAATGTTACAGAGCAGATAGATGCTATAAAAACTCTTGGAGCAGACCCGATAAAAAAACTTGTAGCGCCGAGAATCTGGGCCGCGATGATCTCATTTCCCCTGCTCGCTATTATTTCCAACCTTGCAGGTATTTTTGGCGC
>JAUXJP010000241.1 GCA_030624695.1 Candidatus Dadabacteria bacterium
ACGGCATTGAAGAGCTAGTAGATGTATTTGTTCTTGCCTCTACCAACAGGGTTGATATGGTCGACCCAGCCATTTTAAGATCGGGCAGATTTGATATGATAATCGAGATTCCCCCGCCAAACGAGAGCGAGATACTTGATATATTAACAATACATACAAAACAAAAACCACTTGAGAAAGATGTGAATTTAGAAAAACTTGCGGCTAAAATGACAGGAATGACGGGTGCCGACATAGAACTCATATGTAACCGTGCATCAATTATCTCTATACGTGACCATTTGAAAAATAAGAAAAGGGTGCTTAAAATTTCAAACAGCCATTTTGATCAGTCTTTAAAAGAGTTTAAGAGCAGGGCGAAAATATAAACCGGGAAACAATTTATTGGAAATTACTGTAATAAACCCCTTCTTGTTTTACACATTTGTATTTATTTTTGGTTTATTATTCGGAAGTTTTTTAAATGTATGTATTTACAGATTACCACGGGACGAATCGATTACCTTTCCCCCTTCACACTGTACAAATTGCAGCACCCCTATTAAATTCTACCTAAACATACCCGTAATAAGTTATTTACTGCTGGGAGGCAAATGCAGCAATTGCAAAGAACCTATCTCGGTAATTTATCCTGTTGTAGAACTCTTAACTGCTGTATTGGTAACACTTCTATTCTATAAATACGGAGTGACTATTGAAACATTTGTATATGTAATACTGACGCTTTCTCTTATTGTAATATCCTTTATAGACCTGGAACACTTTATAATTCCCAATGTAATAACATTGCCAGGAATTATTATCGGCCTTGCCTACAACCTGTTGATTACAGATTGGGGATTTTTCCTGAAGATTATTCCAGGGCTCGACTTTGGAAATATTTTCTACATCGCCCCACGGATCCCTGCACTAAACTCTGTTTTTGGAATTATTATTGGAGGTGGCACACTGCTGTTGATTGCTTACCTTTACAAAATTATAAGAAAGAGGGAAGGCATGGGAATGGGAGATGTTAAACTGCTTGCAATGCTGGGCGCATTTCTTGGAATAAACGGGGTGTTTTTTATAATACTTGTAAGTTCTCTTGTCGGTTCGGTAATAGGAATTACATTAATACTGATACAGAGGGGAAATATGAAACTTGCCCTTCCCTACGGGCCTTTTATATCATTTGCCGCAGTATTATTTCTCTTTACCGGGCCAATAGTTATCCCAGCCATCTAGATCAAATAATAGTTATACCTTTTCACTAAATAAATTATACTTCTAGAAAGTCTTTTGTTAACTATTATGAACCAGCTTGGCCTGCGCTTTTATATCTTATTAAATATCCTTGTGATTTGCGGAGTAGGAATGATTCTTATTGGAATTATTTCAATAAAAATAACCGAACGTTCCGCTATCCAGACTAAAATAGACACTACAAATGCCGTTATAAATGTATTTGAATCAACTTACTTTAAATCCGATATAGACCAGGGAGTGAAGTTCCTTCAAAATGCTCTTGATAATGGCTCATGGGGCTATATAAAGACCGGCAGGGAAGAATTTTTCTTTAAAACACCGGACGCTGTTGTTAGTAAAAAAGATATCCCGAACAGCCTTATAAATAGGGTGTCATATACCAAAATACCGGAAATATACTTAGAAGGGCTCTCTTTTCTCCCGTTTAAAAACTACGAGTCTTATAAAATTGCCACACCGTTAATAAACGGCGGCAGGAAAGGGACTATTTATATTTACCAACCACTACAGGATTTTAACAAGAGTATAGCAAGAAACCAAAAATTTCTTGCCTTATGGATAATCCTTTTTATGCTGCTCATTGCTACATTCGGATACTACCTGTTGTCAAAAACCATTGTTAACCCTGTACATAAACTTATCTCTCTGACAAAAGATATTTCAAGAGGTATAGCACTGACATCACCAAATACCGGAAAAATATCGGAAATAAATAAGCTCCAGGATGCATTAGTCAGTATGTCAGATGAAATTGAGGTTAGTAAAACAAAACTTGAAGTAAATATAGAAAATCTTGAATATGCAAATAAACAATTGGTAGAGACTCAGAAAGAACTGATTGCTTCTGAAAAAATGGCCTCCCTGGGAAAACTTTCGGCAGGGGTCGCACATGAGATAGGAAATCCTCTTTCTGCAATTAGTGGGTATATGGAAATACTTAGTAAAGGGCCTGGAATGGACGAGGAACAGAAAAAGAAATATATGGGAAAGGTCTCTTCCGAAATTGACAGAATCAACAGTATTATTTCTACTTTACTTGATTATGCGAAACCCCGTGAAATATTGGAGACAAGGGCAAACCTTAACGATATAATAGTAAAAGCAGTTGAATTGCTCAGAAATCAGGGCATCTTCAAAAGAATAAATCTTGAAATGGTTTTAAGTCAGTATCCTTTAACCATCAGGATCGATGAACATCAACTGCTTCAGGTATTTATTAATTTACTGATTAATTCAAAAGATGCTGTTCAGAATGATGGGAAAATCACCATCAGTTCTTTCTTAAATGATAACAACCTTGCGGAAGTATCAATTAATGACAACGGAACTGGTATAAATAAGGAAGATATAGATAAAATATTTGATCCTTTTTTTACAACAAAGGAACCCGGATCGGGTACAGGGCTTGGCCTTTCAACTTCACATAGAATAATTAAACAGTTTGATGGTAATATTAGTGTTAGCAGTAACCC
>JAUXJP010000204.1 GCA_030624695.1 Candidatus Dadabacteria bacterium
CATATATGATTCAGAAAGAGAAGCAGATCCTGTATCCAGGATGGTTATGCGTATTAATTACTATCCTTTCCTTGCCATTAATGGAATAAAATCCAGTCTCAACAATACCTGGAAGGACTATAAATCTTTTAAATCCCTAAAAGGAGAAAATATAAAACTAAGAAACGAAAACAGTATTCTAAAGAAAAATAATTTTGAGTTTCGCGAATTAAAACTTCAGAACGAAAGATTGCGGGATTTATTAAATTTTGCAGAAGAAGGCCCGTACAACACCATATCTGCAAACGTAATTGCGGGCAGCCCTTCATTGCTGCGGACTGAATTCCTTGTAATAGACAAGGGCAAAAATGATGGAATAAAGGAAGGAATGCCCGTTACTACTCAGGATGGTATTGTTGGCCGTGTATATATTGCATCAAAAAACAGTTCCCAAATAATGCTGATCACTGACCCCATAAGTGCAGTGGATGCAATCGTACAGCGCACAAGGGCAAGGGGAATTATTAAAGGTAATACTAATGACTGTATAATGGAATACCTTGAAAATAATTTTGAAATCGAAAACGGTGATACAATTATTTCTTCCGGGAAAGACGGTTATTATCCGAAGGGTATAAAGATAGGTACAGTCAGGAGCGTTAAATCATCAGGGGGATTGTACAAGGCTGTTGTAATTCCGGAAGTGTCAATAAATTCGCTTGAAGAAGTAGTAGTTATTACTAAGCTTAAAAATAAAAATATTGATGAATAAATATGCAACTTTCATTGTATTAATATTTGTATCTATATTAATAAACATATTGCAGTCTTCAATATTTTCCCCCTCAGCCGGGAATTATTTCTTTCCGGATTTCAACCTTATACTTATTATATTCATCGCAATATCCAAGGATATACGATTTGGATTGGCCCTGGTTCTACTAAACGGATTTCTCCTGGATGTAATGTCCGGTTATATGCTCGGAATAAACACATTATCCAGGCTTAGTCTCTATATAATATTAAGACGCAGTTCAAACCATTTTAATTATGAAAGTTATACGCCTGTTTTTATTTCACTATTGCTCGGGACATTGTATGTCTGGATTTTTATATGGTCAATCCTTATACTCAAATCGGTGAGTGACCTAAAACTAATTAAAAATGTTATTATTTATCAGGCTATAATAAATTCTGCAGTAGGAATATTCATATTTCATATAAAAAATAAAATTTATGCCACAGTACAAAAATAAACTATTTATCTGTTCATTAATAATTGGAAGTTTGTTTTTACTTCTGATCCTCAGGCTATTTTATTTACAGATATTAAAGGGTGACGAATTTGAACTTTTTTCTATTGAAAACCGGATCAGGCTGATTAATTCTCCCGCACCCAGGGGGAAAATTTTCGACAGAAATAATAAAAAGATTGTAGTAAACAGGCCGTCCTTTGATTTAAAGGTATTTCCAAATGAACTTAAAAATATTGATAAGGTATCCGAACTGCTTGCAGGCATTATCAAAATGGACAAGGCAGAAATCGAGCAGTCAATAACCAGGGCCAAGAAAAAAAGTGCCTATCTCCCTTTCATATTAATTAAGGACATAGACAGAGACACTCTTGCTGCAATCGAATCCAACAAGCCTGACCTGAGTGGTATAACAATTGAGGTAAATTACCTGCGTGATTATCCCGAGGGTAAGCTCGGATCACTACTTGTCGGCTACCTTGGAAAACCAAATAAAAAAGATTTAAAAAGATTCCACTTAACCAACCTGGATATTAATGTGGGTAAAACGGGTATTGAAGAAACCTTTGAAAACGACCTTAGGGGATCAAACGGCATTAATTACAAGGTCATAGATGCTCTTGGCCGCCAGGTAAAGTCAAAGTTGTTTCAAAAAGATATTGAAAATAAAGAAACATTGCCGGGTAATGATATTCACCTGACAATTGATATTGAATTGCAAAAAAAGGCTGAACAACTTCTGAAGAAAAAAAGAGGGTCAATTATAGTTGTAAATGTAAATTCAGGAGAGGTCCTGGTAATGGCAAGTAGCCCCTCATTTGACCCCGTGCTGTTTGTAAATGGAATCCAGCAGTCAGACTGGAATGAACTTACCAATAATGAATATCACCCGATGCTAAACCGGTCAATAAGAGGGACATATGCCCCGGGATCGACCTTTAAAATCGTAACAGCACTCGGCGCTTTAAAAGAAAATATTATAGATGAAGAAACTACCATATTTTGTCCGGGCCACTATAAAGTAGGAAAGAAAAAATTTAAATGCTGGAAGCACTACGGGCATGGTTGGGTTAATCTTAGAAGTGCAATTGCCCAGTCCTGTGATGTGTTTTTTTATATTACTGCAGAAGAACTTGGTATCGACAGGATTTCCAAATATGCAAAGATTTTCGGTTTTGGCTCCGGTACTGGAATTGAATTAAGCGAAAAAGATGGACTTGTGCCAAACAGGTCATGGAAATACAAACAGTTTAAGGAGCCGTGGTATAAAGGTGAGACAGTAATTACCTCTATAGGACAGGGTTACCTCAACGTAACACCGCTCCAGATAACAATGATGACAGCATCAGTAGCTAATGGCGGGACTGTATTAAAACCTATTCTTATAAAAAGGATATCAGACCTGGAAGGGAAAAACACAATGGTGAGCAGTTCAGAGGTTCTTAGCATTCTGCCATTTGATGAAACACAGATCAAAATGGTACAGGATTCACTTATTAGTGCAGTAAATGAAGAATCAGGTACGGGGAAACGCGCAAAAGTAAAACACGGAACGGTAGCTGGAAAAACTGGTACAGCACAGGTCATCTCTTCAAAAACAAAATCTAAGAAAGAGATATATAAAGACCATGCATGGTTTACCGCTTATTACCCGGCTGAAAAACCAGAAATAGCAATTACCGTATTAATTGAAAACGGTGGGAGCGGGGGAGCTGTTGCTGCCCCGTTGGCAAAAGATATATTTGATCTCTATTTTAAACAAAAGAATGGGGTGATGCAAAATGATAATGTTTGACAGAAGGTTAATCAAAAATTTTGGCTGGCTAATACTTTTTCTCTCTCTTCTATTTTCCGCATTCGGACTA
>JAUXJP010000067.1 GCA_030624695.1 Candidatus Dadabacteria bacterium
TAAATACTATGAAGGTAATCCATCTAAAAGATGGCTCAAAGTCGGCCCCAGTTCATTATTTTTAAAGTCCTATGAACTTGCATGTAAGTAGTAATCAATTGATGACGCGCCAGCTTCGGGACTATTTGTAACCGGTCTTATAATAGCCATTGAGATGATAATTCATGGTATAGAACTAATCTTCTTTGATTACGGAATAAAACATCATAGTACTTAAAGATCACTTAACTGTTTCTGATATTTAACATATTCTGCTACGTTCTGGTCATATTCTTCTTTTTCAGACTCACATCCCGAAGGCCTGTCTTTAATACAGCTGTTGTATTTGTTCCTGGACCTTATTACCTTTTCCCTGGATTCCAGGAGGTTTTCCTTATCATCTGCTTTCTTAAAGCTGTCACCTATCTCACCCCCGACTCCTCTTGAGGCCTCTTTTCCGTAACTGCAACCAAGTATGAGCAGTATTATCAGCATAGGTATAAACTTGTTCATCTAACCTCCCAAAATCATTGAATTAATAGTATGGAAATATAGAAAATGTAATATTTACAATTTGTTAAGTAACGAGTATATTATCACACTCTTAAAAATATTTAAACTAGAAATTGGGGTAAAATTAATTATGAAAGTTACATTAGAAGATATAAATGATACACAGAAAAAGCTCGAGGTATCCATTCCCGCGGACCTTGTAACAGGCAAAAGAGCGGAAATATTTGATGAATTCAAGAGAAATGCAAGCATTAAGGGTTTCAGGCCGGGTAAGGCGCCTGATAAAGTAATTGAAAACATGTATGGCAAATCAATCCGGCAGGAAGTCGCTTCCCAGCTTGTTTCTGATTCTTTGGAAAATGCTTTAAAAGAAGTTGATTTGTCTCCTATAAACAGGCCTGACGTAAACCCTGGCGAGGTACAACCAGGTGAGGAATTCCAATATACTGTTGAGTTTGAAATAATACCAAAATTTGAACTATCCGAATATAATGGCCTTAAACTTAAGAAAAAGAAAATAGATGTAAAGAAAAAAGATATAGATAATACTCTTAAAGAAATTACCGAACGGTCCGCACAGGCAAAACTAGTGGAAGAAGACAGGAAGGTAAAAAAAGGCGATATCGTAGTAGTTGATTTTGAAGGGCAAATTGAAGGCAATACAGTAAAAGACCTTAAACAGGAAGATACAAAATTTGCAGCAGGTGAAGGGCAGTTAATAAAAGAGTTTGATGATAACATTATTGGGCTTAAGAGGGGAAAAGAGAAAAAATTTGATGTTTCCTATGAAGATGATTTCCAGATCAAGGAAGCAGCAGGAAAAACGGTTAACTACACTATAAAATTAAAAGAAATACATGAAAAGATTGTTCCAAAAGCAAACGCAGAGTTTGCTAAAGGCATTGGTTTTGAAACACTTAAAGAGCTTAATGAAAAGATAAAAGAAGACCTTACAGCCCAGCAGGAAAGAACTGAGCAGGGGAATCTTAAGGAACAGATAATAAATATTTTTGATAAGGACAATGATTTTAGTGTCCCGGATGTATTAATTAATGATGAGGCAGCCAGGCTGCAAAGAGACTTTTCCGCCAATTTTCAAAGGCAGGGTGCCCAAATGCCTGAGATTGACGAAACGGGGCTGGCCAAGTTCAGGGAGATTGCGGCAAAAAATGTAAAGAGTTCAATAATATTTGCGCAGATTGCTAAAAAGGAAGATATCAAGCCAGCCAGCAATGATGTGCAGAACAAGCTTCATGAACTTTCTGCCCAACTCCAGGTACCCATGGAAAACCTGATGCAGGTCTACCAGGATGAAAACATGATGGCAAATATTGAATCGGCCATTACAGAAGAAAAAGTAATTGAATTTATTAAAGAAAAAGCTAACATTGTCGAGGAGTTAGAGCAGGAAACTAAAATTGACAATGATGAATAAGACAGTATAATCCTTGCTTAATGTCTTACGTACCCGTAGTAGTAGAACAAACCAGCAGAGGAGAGCGAGCTTATGATATCTTCTCGAGACTTCTCAAAGACAGGATAGTATTTCTAGGTACCGCTATAGATGATCCTGTTGCTGATGTGGTTATCGCACAGCTACTATTTCTCGAATCCGAGAATCCTGACAAGCAAATTTACATCTATATTAATTCACCGGGTGGTCAGGTTACATCAGGCCTCGCGATCTACGATACCATGCAGTATATAAAACCGGATATAAGTACAATATGTATTGGACAGGCAGCCAGTATGGCAGCAGTACTTCTTGCCGCAGGCCAAAAAGGACACAGATTTGCACTTCCACATGCAAGGATGATGTTGCACCAGGTACTGGCAGGAGTGCAGGGCCAGGCAAGCGACATTGAGATCCATGCAAGGGAAATTCTAAGAGTAAGAGAAGACCTTAACAAGATCCTTGAAACACATACCGGGCAAACACTTGAAAAAATAGAAAAAGATACTGACAGAGATTTTTTCCTTAATGCACAAAGTGCTTTAGATTACGGCGTTGTAGATGCTATAATTACAAAGAGAGAGGAGGCTGTTGAGTGACGAACAGCAGACGAGATGGTAAAGAAGGTAAGCTTTACTGTTCTTTTTGTGGTAAGAGCCAAAAAGAAGTAAAGAAGCTGATTGCAGGCCCTACTGTATACATTTGTAATGAATGTATAGAGCTTTGTAATGAAATAATAGCCGAAGAGGATGCAAAGGAAGATTCATTAAAAAAGAATTATTCACCACTGCCAACTCCACCACATATAAAAGAATCTCTTGATGAATATGTAATAGGGCAGGACAGAGCTAAGAAAGTCCTTTCGGTAGCAGTATATAATCACTATAAAAGAGTAGAACTAACTGACCTAAGCAGCAAAAGGAACGAGGTAGAGATCCAAAAAAGTAATATTATGCTGATCGGCCCCACAGGGTCCGGAAAAACACTCCTCGCGCAGACACTTGCAAGATTCCTTGATGTTCCATTCACAATTGTAGATGCAACCTGTTATACAGAAGCTGGTTACGTCGGTGAAGATGTGGAAAATATGATTGTGAGCCTTCTTCAGGCTGCAGATTATGATGTTGACCGTGCCTCGAAGGGAATTATATATATTGACGAAATAGATAAGATAGCCAGGAAATCAGGCGACAGCCCGTCAATCACAAGGGATGTATCAGGTGAGGGTGTACAGCAGGCACTTCTTAAGATAATGGAAGGTACCAAGGCTAATGTTCCTCCTAAAGGTGGAAGGAAACATCCACAGCAGGAATTTATTCAGATTGATACTACAAATATCCTCTTTATTTGCGGTGGAGCTTTTTGCGGCCTTGAAGATGTGATTAAGGACCGAATCGGTGAAAAATCCATAGGGTTTGGGGCTTCAATTGAAAAAGTTAATGAAAGTGATGCCGCTTCGATTTTAAGAATGACTCAGCCTGAAGACCTAATACTTTTTGGTTTAATTCCCGAGTTTGTAGGTAGGATACCGGTTGTGGCTACTCTTGATGAACTTGATGAGATATCACTAATAGAAATTTTAACTAAGCCAAAAAATGCAGTAATTAAACAGTTCCAGAAGTTGATGGAGCTTGAAGGCGTTGAACTTGAGGTGACTAAGTCGGCCCTTAAAGCCATTGCAAAGGAAGCAATAAATAGAAAGACAGGTGCCCGGGGACTTAGAGCAATTATAGAAAACATAATGCTCGATATATCCTACGAGGTACCAACAATTGAAGGACTTAGACGCTGTGTAATTACTGAAGAAGTAGTCCTTAATACCGGGGAACCTCTCTATTTCTACGAAGAAGAAAGACGTATAGGTGCTTAATCAGAGTTCATCCCCCATTTAATTAGACAAAATTTATTTTTCAGTTATAAAATTAGTCCAATAATTTCAGGGCGTTTAGCTCAGTGGGAGAGCGCTTGCCTTACAAGCAAGATGTCACAGGTTCAAATCCTGTAACGCCCATGATACCCGGTGGGGCCGTAGTTCAGTCTGGTTAGAACGCTGGCCTGTCAAGCCAGAGGTCGCGAGTTCAAATCTCGTCGGTCCCGCCATTTATTAACTGTATTTACAGCTACTTATAGTCTTTGCTTTGTTATCTCAGATTGTGAAATAACTTAAAGGTGACGATCATTACCTAAAAACGCCTGGCCATATGAAAACCCCAGACAAGGGAAGTTTTCTCACGAATAAAATCAAAAGAGACGTTTGGTACAATTATAAATCCCTTTATCTCAATATCGTATCCAAGCCCTGCACGTATTGCAAACCCAGTTTCAGTAGTTGTTTTAGTAATTCCTGAATCAGATTCCTCTTCTTCTTTAAAGATTTCCAATGCTGGTCCAGCTCTCAACCAGAAATTATTAGTTGGGAAAAAATAAACCGGTATACCAAATATAAATTCGTTATGCTCAGCAAATATGACCTCTCCAAATACACCGATACCCCAGCGATCGGATTTTGAGAAATGCCTCACATAATCAATACCAAGAGTAAAGTTGGTATCTTTATCTCCGTCCAACTGAGTTGTTAAACCAGTAAAAACTCCGATAAGATTTTTTTTTGAATGATGATCATGACCTTCAACATCAGAGTCATGATTGCCCTGAATTTTGGACTCAAAATCCTGACCAAATGCATTAAAATTACAAAATAATAACAAAACAAGGGAAAATTGAATGATTATCTTCATCTTTTAATACAAGTCCCACACAAAATCAAATTTCAAACTTTACATGTGGAGAATAGATTATACTATAGACTCATAAATAGTAATTTTCTAAAGATAAAATGCTTAATAGTGGGTTTTTTTAAGCTAAACGACTAAAACTTGAGGAGTAATTCTAATATGAAAAGTAAAATGTAACTTATATTTTTTTTATCTTTATTTTTTACGCCTGTTATTTGTCTGGCCCAGGGAGATCTGATTGTTTATCCGAACAATAATCAAACTAAGGAACAAATGGAAAAAGATAAATTTGAATGTTACACATGGGCAAAAAATGAGACTGGATTTGACCCAATGGCAACTCCGACTGCCAGCACTCCCCCACCACAGCAACAAGCTCCTAAAGGAGGGGTGGTTAAGGGTGCTGCCAGGGGTGCTGTTGTTGGGACTGCAGCGGGAGCAATAGCCGGTGATACAGGCAAGGGAGCTGCTATTGGAGCATCAAGTGGTGCACTTGTTGGTGGAATGAGAAGAAGAGACCAAAGAAGGCAAGAACAATATTCGCAGGATCAATGGGCCCAGCAAGAAACAGCCAAATATAATGAAGATAGAAACAGGTACAATCGTGCGTATTCTGCTTGTCTTGAGGGTAAAAATTATTCAGTAAAATAATATTATTTAAATATTGTAAGTTCTAATTAGTTTCAATTATCTCCCGGTTGCAAATATCACTTCCGTCTTCCGGTTTGTAATTTCCGGTAATCTTTTCAGAAATATAGGTAAATCCTGTATAGGCAACTCTTAAAATATACCATCCAAGATTATACGGGTCTGTAATAATATGGTGATCTTCAAATGTCCCTACCACCCTGATTGGTATGCCGAGGTTGATCAGCTGGGTTTTTTTAGCTACGGGCCTGAATACCAGGTTGATTTTCTGATTAATTAAATTTATTTTGCCTACTACACCGATTCTTACATTTGTTGTATCAATTTTAAAATTATCCGGGCGTAATATGCCGTCTTTGGCCTTAAATTTCCCGATAATACAGTTTACTTTTGGTGCTTCTTTTTCATTCCGGGTAAATATTGGTATCAGGTTATTAAATAATCCAAGAGCCCAAATATTTACTAAGCTTGCGTCCATCAAAGTTGGTACAATCCTTATTTTTATTTCCCCGTCTAAGTTGTCATCAAGTTCAGCAAAAGTTGTACCCCTGCTTTCGATGTTTACAACAAGGTCCATAATACCTTCAGACAGGGATTCAGGGTTAATCATTTTAGCAATTGGAGAATAATTGAAGTTGTCCAAAAACCCATCCAGGGTTATCTTGAATTCATTGTTATCTTCCAAAACATTAATTATGA
>JAUXJP010000210.1 GCA_030624695.1 Candidatus Dadabacteria bacterium
ACCCTTATTTCCTCAGGAAAATTCATATTTGCATCGGGATGGAACTTCTTTATTGAAATAAAGTATGCTTCTTTGATTTCATCTCCCGAAGCATCTTTTTTAATATTCAGTATTTCGTAATAGTCCTCTTTATCCTGTATACGTTCGTAAAAACTAATTATATCTTTTTCTGAATTATGCAGATCTTCTCCGGGTTGTTCAGACTGTGTGGATACGGCTGAAGTATCTGAGGATAATTCATCATTGCTCCCTGTCTCAATCTCAATACTTTTTTGGGTTCCTTCGTATGAATCCTGAAATGAATGATCATTAATGTTATGATTGATATCTACTTTATCTTCACCATCACTGTCCATATTTAATTCAACAAAATCCATTTCAGAAGGTTTATTGTCCACAGTGGGATCAATGTAGTCTGTTGTAACTTCGGTTTTAATCTCAGGCTCCGGGTTTGTTATGACTTCGTCATCCTTTTTCTCCTTTATCTCATCCTCACCGAGGTCCAGCTTTTCTCTCTCTGCTGTTGCCTCAAGCTCATCATCCAGGAGTAGTACCTCACCGGTCGGATCTGTAAGTTCACTCTCACGAACCGTGTAGTTTGAACTTATAGGATTGGGAAGCGGATTGAGTTCGGAATATTTCTTAAACACATCTATTAAAAAATCATTAATTTTTATGCTTTTAAACTCTATCCTGTCGTGCAAACCCAGAAGTAAAATTACTCTCAAAATATCATCCTTTTTAAACTGCCCTGTGGACCCAATCTCATTTAAGGAATTTTTCTGTCCCAGCAGCTGTACCAGCCTGAGTTCTTTAGGGCCGAGTCCGAGGGTTGGAATTTCTTCTTGTATATTGTTTTTTATTTCCATTTCAACAAGATCCAAATTGGTGTCAGCTGCATACACGTACCTGTTAAATCCGTCATGAATTATTTCAGATGGATCTAACTTTGAGTAATACAGGTCGTTTCTTACCTCATTAGTAACGGTAAATTTAAATTCCCCCTCAAGATAAAGGAAAGACTCGAGAATCTTTTCTCTTAACTGCATTTCAAGATATTCGTATAATTCATGCGGTGTGATCATGCCGAGGTTTACGAGGATTTCACCGATCCTGTTATCTTTATCATTTTTTATTTCCTCTACCGCACGGTCATACTGATACTTTGTAATTTTGTTCTTATTTAACAGGATTTTGCCGAGTAAAGTTTCACCACTGCCTCCAGCTGCACAATAAGGGTTGCCCTGGTCCGTAAAAATTGAAATTTCGTATTTAGAATTAATATCCAGTGTGCCGGTCAGCCTGTTATTCTGCAGGTATACCAGGAGGTATGGTATAGAAGATTTATTTAACTGCCCGCTAAATGAGTTATTATTTTGTGATTCCAAGTTAACCTCATACACAGTATAAATATATAACTTTTTTAAAAACTATAGTACAAATTTTAAAATAGATCACACTTATAAATAGAAATCCCAGGCAAATCCTTTTTTCACCTGTTTCAGAGGGGTAATATTAGATAATATTCTAATTATTTGAGCTAATCAGGTTAGGATTAGGTACGATCTCTGATTCATTCCTGATTTTGGCTATCCATGCAGAAAGAAGCTCATTTCTTTGCCTTGATAACTGTTGGGCCATCATAGTGTCTTTTTCCTGTTCAAACTGCGCCTTGCTCACATTCTTAGTCTCTTTTAAAGAGATTATGTAATAACTGTCCCCGGATTTATAAATCTTTTTGGCAGTCGGATTGGCGGTTGTTAAAAGAAATGCATCAAGCTTTAATTCTTCTACGTTAAGCTCGGCAGGTGCTTTTGCCCTTGTAAACAGGCCTGTTTCCTTAACCTTAAGGTTAAAAGAATCTGAAAGATTTCTAAATGAAGTTGAGCTGTTGCCAAGCAGCTTTTTTAATGATTCATCTGCAGCAATCTTAGCAGCTTCGGATCCCTTAGTCTTCTTTAGCGTAGAGGTAATATCATCTCTTGAATCATCAAGTGATTTTTGTGACTGTTCTTTAATTTCGGCCACTTCAAATACCCACAGGTCACCGCGGTAATTATATGCTGATACTTCATTTGCATTTAGTGTATATGCCTTATTCCTGAGTTCTATAGGGAAGTTTTCTGTGTCCTGTGCTGAAGTAAAGAATTCCGACTTGGTTGCCTCATCAAGTGAATTCTCTGCCAGCAGCTTATCGAGAGGGCCTATCTCCTTACTTCTTGTAACAGTGTTTAGAAAATTATCATAGATACTTCCGACCCTTTTAACCCTGAGGTTCTTGATAATTTCATCTTTTACCTCAGCCAGTTCTTTTACATTGCCTTCATCATCTTTAAACTCGTCGCCGTAAGAACTGTAATACGAGTTAACCTCATCGTCTGAAATTGCTATATTTTTTTCAAAATCTGACTGGTTAACCTTTATATAGTTAATCTTTCTTTCTTCTTCTGTGAGAAACTGGCCTTTATTCCTGTCGTAATATTCCTTAATCTCGCCTTCGTTGATTTCGGCCGAATTTGAAAATTCATCAGGCTGAAATGATATGTAATAAAGGTTTATATTTTCATTCTCTACTTTATAAAGGTTATAAAGCTGGTCATCTGTAATTTTTGCTGAATTATTTATCAGTTCTACAACTTTTTGTACAAGAAGCTCTTCCTTATAGCCTTTCTCAAAATCTCCCACACTCATATTTAATGCCTGACGAATAAGGTTCCTGTAATTTTCAAGTCCGATAAATTTTCCGTCCCGCTGAAAAGATGGGTTAGTCCTTATTGATTCGCTCAGTTCATCATTAGATACTGTGAACCCAAGTTCCTGGGCTTTTTGTGCAAGTAGTTTTGCCTCGACAAGCTGCTGAAGTGCACGGATATTAAAGAACTGCATCGCTTCCGGTGGAATGTTCTGCAGGCCTTCACCAAATTGTTTATAAAGGTTTTCTCTTACATTATAAAACTGTACGAGAGGTATCTTCTCGCCGTTAACCTCAGCTGCGGTACCTGCGGAAACACCTGTATTTGTAAGGTTAATAACCCCAAC
>JAUXJP010000160.1 GCA_030624695.1 Candidatus Dadabacteria bacterium
CTGCAGATGGTGCCAATCTGGCAGCTTCAAGCATTGCCTGGATTTTCCATTTTTCTACCGGTTTATTTGGTTCGTACCATCTAATGGATCTTCTT
Organism: Candidatus Dadabacteria bacterium; assembly: GCA_030624695.1. Classification (GTDB taxonomy): domain Bacteria; phylum Desulfobacterota_D; class UBA1144; order Nemesobacterales; family JAJCZQ01; genus JAJCZQ01. The sequence goes on from JAUXJP010000160.1 coordinate 96, forward strand.
GTGCCAATCGCACTGAATGTGTCCATTATGTTAACTTCGCTAGCTGAAGGTACATTACTCATTGGAATTCCTCCTTATGTTTTTATTCAATTTTTATGAAAATTTATATTTACCCTATAACTACCCCAAAAGGATAATATTATTTTAGCTGACCTTTGTCAAGTAAGGGAGCTATTTTAAAAAATATTTTAAATTTTGAGATATTAAGGTTAATTTACAAAACATACAAATTCATTTAGAATAAATCCACTCTAAAATTTTGGAGGCAGTAAATGAGTAACTTAAGAGATGTATATATTATAGGAGTTGGAAATACTCCATGCGGCAGATTCCCCGATAAAGCTGCACATATTTTGGCAAGGGAAGCAGCCTGGGCCGCAATTAAAGATGCAGAAATATACCCCAGATTAATTGAAATAGCTTTTTGTGGACATGTTTACCAGGGAATGGGAGTAGGACAAAGGGCCCTTAAAGAAATCGGCCTTGTAGGACAGCCGACAATTAATGTGGAAGGAGCATGCGGAAGCGGAACGCTGTCATTCTGGGAAGCATGGAGAACAATCGCCTACGGTCAGTACGACATAGCACTTGCACTTGGTGTTGAAAATTTAAGCAGGGTTCTTTCCGGCGGGCCTTTACCACTTGAAGAAGACGACCTTGAAGTAGCAATTGGGATGGGAATGCCCGGCCTTTATGCAATCAGGGCAAAAAAATATATGGAAGAATACGGCGTTTCACTTGAACAGCTTGCAAAAGTAGTTGTAAAGAGCAGGTACCACGCGGCAATGAACCCGGATGCCCAGTACAGGAAACCAACAACTATCGAGGAAGTGGTTAACGCTCCCATGATAGCCGACCCGCTGACACGTAACATGTGCTGCCCTGTTGGAGATGCAGCCGCAGCCGCAGTGCTGGTATCAGAAGAACATGTAAAAAAACTTGCTAAGAAAACACCTATTAAGGTATTGGGATGTATTGCACAGTCTGGTAAATACAGCAGTGCAACAGGACTGACATGCGACCCGTCTGAAAACGTGATGAGAACATCAAACCTTGCCTACGAAATGGCAGGACTTGGCCCAGAGGACATGGATCTTGCCGAGATACATGATGCATTCTCAATTGCAGAGATGATGGTAGTAGAATCACTTAGCTTCTGTAAGAAAGGCGAAGGTGCAAAATTAATTGACGAAGAAAGCACATGGGCACATAAAGGTGACATGGTTGCTGTAAACCCAAGCGGCGGTCTGCTATCAAGAGGCCATCCGGTTGGAGCAACAGGGCTTCTCCAGACAGCAGAGATTGTTCGTCACCTCAGAGGTGATGTAGGAGAACGCCAGGTACCAGATGCAAAGGTAGGTATCATTGAAACCATGGGCGGCGCTCAGCCTGCTATGGACGGAATTACCTGCGTTGTAAGTATCCTTGGAAAATAAAACCAAATTAACATTGTTATAATCTTCACTACTAAGCCCCTTAATTAATTTTAAGGGGCTTTCTTATTATAAATTTTATTTAAAACTAAAGTCTGTGTTGAGAGTCCGAAACAAGTACTGTTCGGAATGACCTCACATTTAACTCACATTGTTGTCATGTCCGATGTATTAATCAGGCATCTAGAAAATACAGAGAAATTTAATACTAAAAGATTAAAAATTGGTTACTTAATTACTGAGCATGTACAACACACCCTTTAATAAAAGATGTGGTTTCCCGATACAGTATAGTTGAAAAGGGGCTTGTTCATCTAAATATAAATTTATAATAACTATTTTGACCTTTGATATTCTTTGCCATAGTTAGGGGGATGACATCTATTTTATAAATGGCCTGCAATGAATAACGTTAAAAAAATACAACTTAAAATCGTTAAGAAACGTATAGGGGTTGAGGTGGGATTATACGTTTTAGATTTTAAGTTGTATTTTTAGTTAATGAATTGCCAGCCTTGATGTTTCTTTTGCTTCTTTTCTTTATATCAAGATAAAGAAAATGAAGAGATGCTAATAACATTTTAATTTTTTAATATGTTCTTTGTCTTGAAACAAAGAACCAAAATTCAAGGCTGAACACTTCGACAAACTCAGTACAGGCTCGTTTCAGGATCTCTTCATTAAATTCTCTATATATAAAAACCCACCTTGATTACTCAAAATTAAGCAATATTTTAAATATAATAGATATAAAAGGAGTAATATTAAGAATATGAAATTTGAAAATTTAACAATAAAAGCACAGGAATCACTTGTAGGTGCACAAAACCTGGCAATAGAAAATAAAAACCAGATTATTGATATTCCTCATCTGTTACTTGCATTACTTTCCGAACAGGGAATACCAACCGAAATACTTGGACAGCTTAATGTAAATGTCCAGCACATCAGGGACGCTGCAGAAAATGAAATTAATAAACTTCCTAAAGTCGAAATAGATTCCGACCAGGTTTATGCAAGCAAGGAACTCAGCAAATGTTTTAAATCTGCTGCAAAGGAAGCAAAGGACCTTGGTGATGAATATATCAGTACAGAACATCTCCTGATAAGTATTGCTGAGAATTTGTCTTCTACCCTTAAGGAAGAATTTAATAAGCAGAAAATTACCAGGGACAGCATCTTAAAAATATTAAAAAATGTCAGGGGGACACAAAAAGTGGACACACAATCCCCAGAAGATACATTCCAGTCTTTAAAGAAATATGGAACGGATTTCACCGAACTTGCCGAACAGGGAAAAATTGATCCCGTAATAGGCAGGGACGAAGAAATCCGAAGGGCCATCCAGGTACTGCTTAGAAGGACAAAAAATAATCCGGTACTTATCGGCGAGCCGGGAGTAGGAAAGACCGCTATAGTAGAAGGCCTGGCGCAAAGAATTGTGAATGGTGATGTACCCGAAGGCCTAAAAAACAAGAAGCTGATCGCACTTGATATAGGTTCTCTACTTGCCGGTGCAAAATTCAGGGGCCAGTTTGAAGAAAGGCTTAAAGCCGTCCTTAAAGAAGTTACTGATTCTGACGGGCATATATTACTCTTTATTGATGAAATACACACAGTTGTGGGTGCCGGAGGCTCGGACGGTGCACTCGATGCATCTAACATGCTTAAACCCGCTCTTGCAAGAGGCGAGCTGCACTGCATAGGTGCCACTACACTAGACGAATACAGAAAATATATTGAAAAAGATTCCGCACTTGAAAGAAGGTTCCAGCAGGTCTTTGTTGATGAACCATCCGTAGAAGAAACGATCTCAATATTGAGAGGTCTAAAGGAAAAATATGAAATTCACCATGGCGTAAAGATAAAAGACGAGGCATTAATAGCTGCCGGAGTCCTATCAGACAGATACATCACCGGAAGGTTCTTGCCGGATAAAGCGGTAGACCTTATGGATGAAGCTGCAGCAAAATTAAAAATGGAAATAGATTCCCTTCCTACAGAGATAGATGTTCTCGACAGGAAAATCATACAGCTCGAGATTGAAAAAGAAAGCCTAAAAAAAGAAAAAGACAAGACAGCTAAAGAGAAATTAAAAACAATTGATGAATCCATTGCTAATCTTTCAGAAGAGGTAAACACCCTAAAAACTCACTGGA
>JAUXJP010000163.1 GCA_030624695.1 Candidatus Dadabacteria bacterium
ACACCCGTGGTTTCTATGAAGAAAGAGGGAAAGACTTTTCTTTATGACCCGCCGGCACAGGGATCATCAGCCGAAGAAATAAGGCAGGTTCTTCCCGGGACTGCTAAACTAGTTTCAGCATATCATAACCTTCCTGCAAAAGAACTTGCTATTATTGACCATGACATGGACTATGACGTTGTTATTTGCGGAGACGATGAAGATGCAAAGGAAGTTGTAAAAAACCTTACCGAAGAGATGAAGAATCTTAGGGTCCTGGATGCAGGGCCACTTTCTGTTTCACCTATGATAGAAGCTATTACACCTCTTATTGTAAGTCTGAATGTAAAGCTTAAAAACCATTTTTCGGTAAAATTTGTTTAAAATATCCAGGGAAATTATTCTCCGATTATCTGGAGGATAATTTCTCTCTTTCTCGGCCTGTTATCAAAATCTACTAAAATTACCTGTTGCCAAGTTCCAAGAATAAGGCTTGAGGAACTAAAGGGTATTGAAACAGACGGCCCGAGTATTGAAGCCCTGATATGTGAATGTCCATTGCCGTCGCCCCACCTTGCATTATGGGCATAAAACTCATTTTCCGGTACAAGTCTTGAAAAAACTTCTTTGAGGTCATTTACTGCACCGCTTTCAAATTCAATAGTAGTCACCCCGGCAGTAGAACCAGGTACAAATACCGTAACAGTGCCATTGCTAATACCGGATTCATCTAATCCATCTTTTATAAATTTAGTGATATCGAGTACATCACAGTTTCCCACGGTATCGATTCCAAAGTATTTTGTTTCTACTGGCATTTTGTTTAAAGTAATTTTAACTGGACCTGTTTTTCAATTGGTTTAGCATTATATCCCCGGCTTTTCAGACTATTTGAAAACTCCACACTTTGCCCCTCTAAAAGATAAATTTCCTTAGGCTTAACAATTTCAACATATTGTATAAGTTCGTCATAACCAGCATGGTTGCTCATTGCATAAGCCATATCCACATTAAAACTTGATTTTATAATCTTTTCATTCCCTTTTGCAAGACCGGTAACTATACACGTCCTTTTTTTATTTAACTGGTCTAATTGTTTAGCTGTTCTGCCATGAAGTGGCAAAACCAGGACTTTTTTCCTGATATTTTTTGCTTTGAGTCTTTCTGCATTTTTAAATTCAAATCCCAGTTCTTTATATATCTGCATATACCCGTAAATTGATTTATGTACTCCAAGTTTTAGATTACGATTACCAAGATATTGGATAAGATCCAGTGATTTACCAAAGATATCAATAAAAATTACAGGAGTATAGTTAAAATAAAGTGACTCTTTGGCGAATTCATAAATTTGATGACATACTTCTTCATAGGGAGGAAAATTATATTCCGGGTCTCCGTACCTGCATTTCATTATTAGTATATCGCATCTTCTAATTTCAATGAACTTTGAAGTAGGAGAAACCCCAATTTTTAAGTCACCCGTATAAACAATTCGTTTATCTTTTATTTCTATAACTATCTGCGAAGCCCCAAGACAATAACCTGATGGAATAAGTTCAATCTTTGCATTTCCCAAAGCAAAAGGTCTGTTGTAGGGACATGAGAGAGCAATAGACCCGGAAGTTTTTGATTCAACAAGTTTTAGTGTTTCCGGTGTAGCAATGATTCTATCGTGCCGGGGAAGTGTTGAAATATTTCCGTTAGATATAAATGAGAGATTTACTTTCTTTTTTGCGTCAAACCAAAGTTCCGTACCTTTGAGCTGTATACCCTCATTGTAGATTACTTCACACATTGCGGGAGTAAAACTACTCCAACTCAAATCATTTACAAGTAATAAAGATTTTGTAAGTATAATATTGATTATGATGACCAAAAACAAACTTAAACTAACCTGTTCTTTAGTAATACTCTCTTCAATATTCATCCTGCTGTCTGGAGAAGTAAGTTCCCGGGAAGCCAATATTGAAGATATGAAAAAAAACCCCCAGCGTTACATCGAGATTGAAAATTGGGGATTTTACGTTGCGGCACGAGTGGCTATTGTTCACCACTTAAAAATTAAGAATAATGCCTCAATCGCATACAAAGATATAAAAATTAAGGTAAATTATGGTTCTACAAATCCAAGTACATATGGGAACACGGTAAGTTTTGAACAGGCAGTACTTAAAATAACCTTGCCACCCGACAGTACAGGGGAATACTTGAAATCCGGTTATCCAATTGGGGCAGGTTCAGTAAATATGACTGGTAAAAGTATTGAAGTACTTTCTGCAGTACCTTTATTTTAATTTGTAAAAACCAGCGAAGGAGATTAGATGGATAAAATTGAAAAACTTCTAAAAGAACTGACAGAAGCAGATGGTGTGCCGGGTTATGAAAGTGAAATCAGAAAAGTACTTGATGCACATTTAAAAAAACTTGGAAAGGTAAGCCGCGACAGGATGGGCAGCCTGATATGCAAGAACAATGGGGCCGTCGACAGCCCTAAAATAATGCTTGCAAGCCATATGGATGAGGTCGGGTTTATGGTAAAACACATAAGCACCGAAGGATTTATAAGGTTTACAGCTCTTGGTGGGTGGTGGGACCAGGTACTGCTAACCCAGAGAGTAAGAATAAAAACTAAAAAGGGAGATATAGTCGGTGTAATTGGTGCAAAACCGCCTCACCTTATTCCCCAGGAAGAAAGGACTAAAACTGTCAACAGGAAAAATATGTATATAGATATAGGTGCTAAATCAGATAAGGAGATCGAAAAAGCCGGTATCAGGATAGGTGATCCTATTATTCCCATCAGCGAATTTACCGAACTTTCAATACCAAACACCTACATGTCAAAAGCTTTTGACGACAGAATAGGATGTGCAGTACTGATATCTGTTTTAGAAAGACTAAAAAATTCCAAAACCCCAAACTCCGTATACGGTGCAACAACAGTACAGGAAGAAGTAGGTGTGAGAGGTGCGACAACAAGTGTTGAGATGATAGACCCAGATGTAGCCATAATTCTGGAATCGGATATTGCAGGAGATGTACCCGGGATCAGGCCGGATGAGTCCTCTACAAAGATGGGAGAAGGGCCTTCTCTCCTTATGTATGATGCAAGAATGATCCCTAATCTCAAGCTAAGAGACCTTGTAATTGATACCGCAAAGAAAGAAAAAATACCTCTTCAGTTTACTACAATGGAAGGCGGGGCTACTGACGGATCAATAATCCACCTGCATAAACATGGAGTACCTACAGTTGTAATTGGAGTACCTACAAGACACATACATAGCCACAATTCAATACTTAAACGAGTGGATATTGATGATACGATCGAACTTGTACTAAAGGTAATTAAAAAACTCAATAAAAGAACAGTAACAAACTTAACAAATGACTGATAGATAAATATAATAAAAATACTATAATTTTATTAATTTTAGTATCATGAACTCAAATAAATTAAGACGTTCAAAAAGAATGCCCTTTAGAAAAAGGGTGAAATTCGGCCCGAAATCTCCTGATCACATTGGGCATACCATGAATTTTTCAAGATTTGGTATACAGATTGAATCGTTAAAAGTCTATGCTCCTGGCACTCCCCTTGTTATTGAGATACTGGACAGGTTATCTTTCTCCGATTCTAACTCAAGCCAGATAACTTTTATTGGAAAAGTAATCTGGGCCA
>JAUXJP010000045.1 GCA_030624695.1 Candidatus Dadabacteria bacterium
GAAGTGCTTTTTACAGACGGTGAGAGTTTTAAACTGATTGAAGGCCTGTACGGGGGCCTTGAAAACCTAAAATATATATTTGTTGCCAGGTCCGAAGCAGGCCTGCCTGAAAAGCTCGGCAATATAGAAGTACACTCATTCGACTACATGGATAAGTTCGGAAATGATAATCCAAACGTCCCGGTGGATGTGGCAGACGTAGAGAGATGTATGTTTACCTCGGGGACCACCGGTATGCCAAAAGGAGTGTCCAGGAATCACGGCGGAGTTGTTTTAACCGTAAGGGCTTTTATCCAAACACACGGCGTAAGGAATGAAGATGTCCTTATGTCCGTTTTATCACTCTCCCATGCCAATGCGCAGGTTATGTGCCTGTTTGCCTCAATAGGTGCGGGTGCCTCATGCGTTTTTTATCCCAGGTTCTCTGCTTCAAATTTCTGGAAATGGTGTACAGAATCCGGGGCAACAATTACAAATATGCTTGGTTCGGTATCTGAATATGTGTGGGCAGTGCCGGAATCAGAATTCGACCAAAAACATAAAATAAGAACGATACTTGCCGGGCCCGCTCCGAAGAATAAACCGGAATTTGAAGAAAGGTTTAATACAAGGGTAATTGATGGTTACGGTTCAACAGAGATGGGGATGGTTTTCTGGCAGTATCCCGAGGACTACAGGGCGGGGTCATGTGGTTTTGTTTGCGAAGGGTATTACGTAGAAATAAGAGACCCTGATGATACAGATACCGTAATCACGGAGTACTGGGACCAGGACAAAGATGAAACTCCACCTGAGAACACAAAAGGACTACTGTTTATAAAACCATTAATTCCAAACACTACACTTAACGAATATTTTAAAGATGAGAAACGTACCGCCGAGGCTTTTGATTCAGAAGGGTTTTTTAACTCCGATGACCTCTTTATAAGGGGTATCGAAGACAGGTATTATTTCCAGGGCCGTTACAGCCGTATCAGGGTATCCGGTGAAAACGTGGACCCGAATGCCGTTGCCAACTATGCAGCACAATATCCTAAGATTCAGGACGCCGTAGCAGTGGGAATCAGGCTTCCCAATATTTCAGACGATGAGATAAAGCTCAACATCATGCTCAAAGATAACCGGGAGTTTGACCATATAGAGTTTTGTAAATGGATGGCAGAAAAAGTGCCGGTATATATGATCCCGAGGTTTATCGAGGTCTATGATAAGTTTCCCCTTACTTCATCCCAAAAATTTAATATGGAACTTTTGAAAGAACTTAGCGACAACACCTGGGACCGTAATGAATCGGAACTTAAATTCAAAACCAGAAAGTAGTTAAAGAAGGGTGTAAATAAACCCAAAGTAAAAGCATAAAAGAAGTATGCCTTCTATCCTCGATATTTTTGACCCGATCTTCATTACCGGATAGATAAGAATGCTGAGGACTATCATTACGGGAAATTCCAGCTTTAGTGCTGCGGGGTTTACACTGACCGGATGAATCAGGGCCACAAGGCCGAGAATCCCGAGGTTAAAAATATTACTCCCCACAACATTACCTACCAATATTTCATGTTCGTTCTTAATAGCTGAAAATATCGCGGTCGATAGCTCCGGAAGGGAAGTGCCGATGGCTATGATCGTAACACCTATCACAAGCTCGCTAAGTCCAAAAGTGCGGGCAAAGGAAATGCCGCTGCTTACGGTAAGCCTTGCGCCAACGATCAAAAAGAAAAGCCCGGCGGTGATCATCACAAGCTGGATGACGGGCTTTTTGGAGGAGCCATTATTTCCACTTTCATCCCCGTTGCTTTTTTTATAACTGTAGTAGGAATAGAAGATAAAAATCGGGAGAGTGAGAAATATTATAAGCCCTTCAGCGCGGCCTATATAATAGTGGGTAAGAGCGATTATAAAGACCATAAGTGTAAGGAATATCATAAAAGGTACCTGCACTTTTGTTATGGAATCATGAATACTTATGGGTTTTATTACTGCTGCAACGCCCAGTATCAGGGCGATATTGGCAATGTTGCTTCCGACAATGTTTCCTACCGTAATATCACTTGCCCCCTGGAGCGCAGCGGTGAGGCATACCACAAACTCCGGGGATGATGTGCCGAAGGCAACAACGGTAAGGCCAATTATTATGGGACTTATGCCAAGGCCTTTTGCCAGGCGGGAGGAGCCCTTTACAAGCATTTCTCCACCTATTACCAGACCGGCAATTCCGAGTATAAAATATAAAATATTCAGCATTAAAGAAGAATCAGGCATATGATTTGTCCGGCGAGATAGAAATAATAATTACTATATTTTTTTATAGCAAATCATTTTATACAAGATAGATTTATTTTCGATTATAAAAATCCTATTAAGCTGTTGAAATTGTTTCGATTTTAATATAAATTAACTGTTCGCTGTCAAAAGCGATGAGGTTTGGAACAACTCTCTTATTTTGTTTCAATAAATTAAAATTAGATTTAAAAACTTGAGGTTCGTTCTGTACGAGGAGGAGTATTATGCGTTTATTATTTAAGCCCCGTGAGGCTGAATATACTGGCGACGGAGACCTGCCATTCGGTAATTTTGAAGATACACATGAATGGAAACCGGTCACATATTATCTTGAACAGGGAGCCGAGATGTTCCCGGACAAACCGATGTTTAAAGTCGGAGACAGGGACGGAAAGATTGTAGAGTCATATACTTATAAAGAAACCAATGAATGGGCAAATAAAGTTGCCAACTCACTCATCAAAGATTTTGGAATCAAGCAGGGTGATAAAGTCGGTATGTATATGCTTAACCGTGCTGAATATGTTGTCTCAATAATCGGGATACATAAAACAGGCGGCGTGCAGGTACCGATCAATAAAGATGAAAAGGGTGAAAGGCTGGCTTATGTAATCAACTATTCAGAGATGAGAGCCCTTATCGTTGATGAAGGCAGTATAGAATTTATGGAAGAAATTTCAGGAGACCTGGAAAATCTTGAAGTAATAATTATCACTTCTGACGATGTGCCTGAAAAAATCGGAGACATTAAAGCCCTTCCATTTTCAGCATTTGGTAAGGGAGACGCATCAAACCCGGGTGTAGATGTAAAAACATCCGATATGGAAAGATGTATGTTCACATCCGGTACCACCGGAATGCCAAAGGGTGTTGCACGTGACCACGGCGGTGTTGTGATGACAGTGCGTACATACCTTCAGCAGCAGGGCATAAGAAGTGAAGACGTGCTTATGAGCGTGCTTTCACTCGGACATGCCAATGCACAGGTCATGGCTCTTTTCAGTGCCATGGGCGCAGGTGCAACTGCTGTATTTTTCCCAAGATTTTCAGCTTCAAACTTCTGGAGATGGGCAGCAGACTGCGGGGCAACATGTGTAAACATGCTTGGAGCTTTGGCTGAGTATCTATGGGCCGCACCTGATAGTGAATGGGACAAAAAACACAATGTAAGAATTATGCTTGGATCCCCTGCACCAAGGAATCTACTGGAGTTTCAGGAAAGATTTAATGTAAGGGTGATAGATGGATACGGATCAACCGAGATGGGTATGGTACTCTGGAAAGACCCTGAGGACCACAGGCCCGGATCTTCCGGATTCCCAATGGAAGGATATTACACAGAGCTCAGAAACCCTGAAGACACTGATGAAGTTGTAAGGCCTTTCTGGGACCCGACCGGAGACATTACACCTCCGGACGATGCCAAAGGGCTACTATTTATTAAACCGCTCGTACCAAATACAACACTAAACGAATACTTTAAAGACGAAAGAAGGACCAGGGAAGCGTTTGATGATGAAGGCTTCTTTAATTCAGACGACATTTTTGCACGCGGAATCGACGGCAGATACTACTTTGTAGGCCGTTTTAGCAGAATCAGGGTGTCAGGTGAGAACGTAGACCCCGTAGCAGTTCAGGACGTTGCAAATGAGTATGAAAAAATACAGGAAGCAATTGCAGTAGGTGTCAGACTTCCAAACGTATCAGATGATGAGATCAAACTGTGTATCACAATTAAGCAGGGCGAGACATTTGACCCTGTAGAGTTCAGCCACTGGATGGTCGAAAAAGTGATGGTAGCCATGGTACCAAGATTCATAGAGATCTATGAAGATGGGTTCCCTGTTACAGCAACCCAGAAAGTAAAAGTTGCCGAAATCAAAGAGATTACGGACAAAACCTGGGACAGAAACAAAGCTGGTGTTAAATTCAGCGCAAGAAAATAAGTGAATGTAAAATCAGACGAACAATTTATGCTTCTGGCTCTCGGGCAGGCCCGGGAAGCCAGTCGTATAAATGAAGTCCCGGTCGGTGCAGTCATCGTATCCGGCGGGCAGCAAATCCTTTCCCAGGCACACAACCTGAGAGAATCCACACAAAACCCCGTAGCTCATGCAGAGATACTTGCAATTGAAGCAGCCTGTAAAAAGACCGGCAGCTGGAGATTACCCGATGCTACTATCTACATTACACTTGAGCCATGTGTAATGTGTATGGGCGCAGTTGTAAATTCAAGAATAAAAAGGGTTGTATTCGGGGCTACGGACCCAAAAGCGGGTGCAGTTGTAAGTAATTTCGGTATTGGCCTGGATGATACACTAAACCACAGGCCCGAGATTACACGGTCCGTACTTGAAGATGAGTGCAGCTTAATCCTAAAAGAATTCTTCGGGCAGCTAAGAAATAAATAAAAATGTTAATATAAATTAACATTTCCGTGTAATTACTTAACGCCCGGAACTTGAAGGGAAAATAACTATCTTTTTATAATCGCCTTCCACAACAGTTTCAAAGGATATGCCTCTTTCGCGTTTTAAGGCTATGTAGGCCATTCTTCTTTCGTTAGCAGGCATTCTGTCCAGTATGTACCTTCTTTTGCTCTGCTTAACCTTCTGTACTGCTTCGGATACGCGTTTGCTTACTATATTCTCCTTCTTACTTATATAGCCGTCAACATCGATGTATACACGCTTATCCCTGCCTGTCTCGCAGTCCCTGGCGGATATTCGCCCTACGATGTACTCAAGGGCCTTTAGAGTCTCTCCGCGTTTGCCAATGAGAAGCCCCTTATCATCACTAAGGTTAACTTCGAGTTTAATTCTGTCTGAAGTCTCAGATAGTGCTACAGTCTGATTTTCTACAAGATATCCAAGTATGTTTTCAAGTGTCTTTTTTGCTTTAAGCCCTTTTTCACTGACTCCGTCACTCTTTAATGTGACCTTTACCTTTGCCAGTCTCTCACCAATTCCAAATACACCCTTGGAGCCTTCCTTAATTACTTCAACTTCGATGTCACTTCTTGAAACGCCCAACTCTTCACAAGCACTGATAGTGGCTTCCGAAACTGTTTTTCCTTCCTTTTCAATTTCTACAGGCATCTTTAACCTCCTTGTGGAATATGAACAGTTCGATTGATATATAATTGCTGAAATATAGAAAGAATATTACTTACAGTCCAATACAGTATCAACCCTGAAGGCAGGCTCCAGAACATCACTGTAAATATTATCGGCATAAACTGCATCATTTTCATTTGTAGTTCCATGCTCTCACTGCCGGGTGCCGTCACCGGGGTCATCTTTTGGGATAAAAACCATGATACACCCATAAGAAGTGGCAGTATCCTGAACGGAAGTTCGTATTCGCCAAAGATTGGTATGTTAAAAAGGTGCTCCGGCTCGGCAAGGTCATTTATCCAAAGAAATGAGCTCTGCCTGAGATCAATGGAATAGAGTAAAACATCATAAAGAGCGATAAATACAGGAAGCTGAAGCAGAAGCGGAAAACAGCCTCCAAGACTGCTCAGCGGGTTGACACCGTGGCTGGAATAAAGCTTCATGAGCTCTGCATTCTGTTTTGTTTTATCGTCTTTATATTTTTCTTTTAGTGCCTCTACCTTGGGCTTGATTGTCTGCATCTTGGCCTGCATTAACTTCATGGACCTCATGCTTTTCAGAGTGAGTGGCAGAAACAGAACCCTCAGAATTACGGTAATGGCAATAATTGACAAGCCGTAGTTGTGAAATACCGAGTTTAATATTTTAAGGAACTTTAATGCTATTTTGGCGAGTATACCGAGCCATCCCCAGTTTATCGCTTCATTAAGCCCGTAACCGACTAAGTTAAGGTTCTTTGGTTCTTTTGGGCCAAGATATGTTTTCCATTTAGTTGTGTTGGTATTTCCGGGTTTTATTATATTGCGTGGATAAAAGTACTTTGCATTTAAAATCTGGTTGCTGTTTAAAGAGCTGTAGTTTATTGCAGAATTGCCACCAATCTCAGGAATTACAGCTACAAGAAAATATTTGTCATTAAGGCCAAACCAGTTGATCTGCCCGGCAAACTGCTCTGTCTGTTTAGGGAGGCTGGTGACTTTTTCAATTTCATTATTTACAAGGACTATAAGCTCATCACTGCTGTCGCCTCTTCCCTTTTGCTCGATCTTTCCAAAGGCTTCAAAACCAAGCCCGTAGTCAATGGCATTGCCAGACAGGTTTGTTACGGCCATAGACTGATTAAGAAGATAGTTCTCAAGCTCAAACTCTATTGTTTTTGTTAATGTAAATCCATTCGGGTCATTATAGGTAAGGGTTATTCCCTTGTTGGTATCCGTTAGTTCAATATTTCTGGAACCGGAATAATTAAAGGGTATAAGGTAGGGAACATTTGCCCCTTTTACGTTTACCTTTGTAATTATCTGTTTTTGCCCGTTAACAATATTGACAGGGGGTGAGTCTTTGGCAGTGGTGGCGTTGTAGTCTTTAAGTCTCCATTCCGTAATTCTTCCGCCCAGAGTGTCAATTTTACCGGTATAAATGGGTGTGCTGACTGTGATTATTGTGCCGGTGTCATCTTTTAGCAGTTCATCGTAATGGTTAACGTTCTCTACAACATTTGAGACTGACTGCACAGGTGCCTGAGGTGTGGCCTGGTTGACCTGAGCAGGGGCGTTTTGTACGTTTTCGCTGGTTTGGGGGGGCGTTACTGATTTTTCATTTTTTGTGGTTTTGCCGAAGAAGTATGAATATCCGAAAATAATAAAAAACGAAAGAACCAGAAAGAGTACGTAATTTAAAGTGAGTTTGCTATTCATTCATAATCCTTATTGTTCAGCAGTCTTTTTTACAACCGGATCATATCCGCCGGAACAAAAAGGATGACACTTGGAGATTCTTTTCAGACTGTACCAGATTCCCCTGAATATACCGTGTTCTACTAAACAGTCCTTAGTGTAGACAGA
>JAUXJP010000048.1 GCA_030624695.1 Candidatus Dadabacteria bacterium
AGGTAACATATGCGGGAACCAAAGCAACCACAAGGTCACGTCCATATTTAAATACTGCTTTCCAAAGTGGATTTTGAATATCCTGTAAAGGCTCTTCATAGGTTGCGTATGTGACAAATACAAGAAACAGTACAAATACTATAATCGACAACAATAATCCTTTCTTATTCATGGACATTATCCTCCGTAAAAATAGTTTCAATTAATATTACTCAAGACAATTGATAAAAAAATATCCGGAACTGAATATAGAACAAAATCAGCTTCTGATTCAAATGAGATTTAAGACTTAAACAATGAGGTATTCACAATTATTGCTTATTTATTATAGAATATGTTAATGTTCTTTTATGAAATATTTACTTATTTTTACATTTATATTAATTACTTCTACTCCTTTGCTTGGGGAAGAAAAAAACTGTTATATAGAAGAGACAAACTGCAGGGAGCAGGATGTTAACTGTAGGGAAGAGCAAACTGACTGCAAGGAAAAATGTGTCCAGGAAAGATGTTTTGATTTCGTGGAGGAAGGTAAAGAATGTATGTGTATTGAAAAAATTAAAACCAATTGTAAAAATACAATAATGGTATGTGATAAAGAAAGGGTTTGTGACGAAAAATTAATCTGCGAGGAAAGCCCTGTGGCAAATTAACAGATGATCGATATTGTTGAGTTAATGCCGGAAAGGCCCGATACAATACTAAATGAAGGCCTTGATAAATTAACCGTACTTGAAGACAGGGAAATTTATTATTATTTCAGGGACAACGTTTTTTACAAAGAACTTGATCAGTTTATTTCAAATAAAGATAAAAAGTCAGCTTCCAAAATCAAAAGTACCGACAATATTTCCGCAGGTGATAAAACCAAAATAAATTATGAAAACAACCTGGTCAGGTCCAGGTTTATAAAGAAATTCGAAGCTGTTAGACAAAACTATTATCTATATAATGATAGAATCCATACCTATACAATTAATAACATAGAGAGTCCCACAAATGTTATTACAATACACCAATGGGAAAACTCAGAACTTATAAATGGCCTGGAAATCCTGGCACAATTACGCAGAAAAAAACTGTTTAATATTTTTTTTGGAAAATACAAATGAATCCTGTACTAATTCTGATATTGCTACTTTTGCTTACTTCAATAGCTAATTCTGAAATCTGCACTGTAATGGTGACAAACAACGGTTAGATAAATCAAACAAATTGTTTGCATGGATATTTATTGGTGAAAAGAATATCAACCTCGAACTAATCAGGAAAGGATGCTCCAATGTTTACAATGTAATACCCTATAAAAAATACCCGGTACTTGACCCTATTGATTTAAATTTAGCTGCCGAAGAGCAAAAAGCCGGACTTTGGGATGGATGCGGGCAGTAGCAGAACTACCTGTTTGTGTTGTTTACTACCTCTAACTTTCCTATCCCAAACACATTCATTTGCCCAACGCCGATATTATTAACCTGTTTAGAAAAATTAACTGCCGCATATTTCCTATCTATCCTGACTAATTGGATAGAAAGAGAATCAATCCAGTTTCCGTTAGTATCAGATCCCGATTCAATTCCGGTAATAACCGCATTTGACTTATACCTGGTAATTACAAGCTTATCTTTCATAAATTCTTTCCAGCTTGTCAGGTATTTACCCCTGGCGTTAAGGTTGGATTGATATGTGTAAAGTTCAACATTGTTTTTGTAGATAACAAGTTTGATTTTTGCTTTATTTTCTTTAATAGCTGGAATCTGTGTGGAATAAACTACTTCAACTTCACCAAACCAGGACCCATTAAAATCATTTATATTCTGAGAAGAAACATCAGTAACATAGACAGAAAATAAGATTACAAAAGATAAGAATAACTCTTTTAACATATATTCACCTAAACAATATTAATAACATACTGGAAATACTTTTTTCCAGAAGTAAAAATATTCATTAATGGTTAAGAATTTAGAATGTTAATCAAATTATTTGTTTTCAGGTTTACATACAAATTCAAATACTTTCTCGATGTAATTACCCGGTTCTATTTTACTCCATTTAGTTTTATCATCTAACCTTCCTCTCCTGTTATCCATTTCCTTAACAGGATTGTCACCCATAAAGTAATATATTTCATCCAGGATATATATTCTTTTTTTGCAGTCAAAAAGTACTAAGCTCAAAATTCCATCGAATTCATATACTTTATTATTTCCTTTATTATCAATGGAAGCTACCTGGTCAGAATTCCCCTCCGGGAATACCCTTTTGACCCAGATTTCACTGGTTTCACCTAATGTAATCAGCGAACCTTCATCTATAAATACCTCCATATCCTTGGTAGATAGTTTCGTATCTGAAACCGAATTGTCCTTTTTTGACTGGTTTTCACATGCCAAAGTAAAGAGTAAAAGTAAAATTGTAATATATTTCATAGGTAAATTTTATAATCAGCAATGAAATAAATATCAACTTTTAATTTTTTTATTCCTGTTAATTTGTTATTATTGATCCACAATGAAGAAAAGAAATAGTACTGCTGATATTCTAATTAAAAACAAAATTAGATACCTAAGTATCCTCTGGTGTGATAACGCAAATATAATCAGGTCAAAGGCTCTGCATATACCAACCTTGTTAAAAGAAGTTAATAAGATAAAATCCGGTTTCAGAGATGATTTTCTTACCAGGATTGAAAGAAGACTTACAAAAAGTATAGCTCTTCAGGCACTACCCGTAGTATACGATGCACCGGTTCCTGATGCCGGGCTTGATCCTGTAAAAGAGATAAGGCTGGTACCTGACTGGTCGACACTGGTTATCCCTGAATACCTGTCTGGACACGCCCTTGTAATAGGCAATCTTGTTTCCGATAACGGCCCTTGGGAACTTTGCCCACGCGAAATTCTCAGAAAATCTGTAAATAATTTAAAAAAACTCGGTTTTGAAACAAGGGTTGGGATTGAAATTGAATTCTTTCTCTTCCATTTGAATGACTATATTGCAAATATCGAGCATTTTCCCATACCAATTGACCATGACCTTTATGCTCAGAATTCCGCGTTTGAAAGAGGCCGGGATGTAATAGATGATATGACCGATGAACTTTATGCACAGGGTATAGAAATATCCAATTACAACGTTGAATCAGGCCCGGGTCAGCATGAAATCTCATTACACCATTCAGATCCCTTAACAAGTGCGGACAGGCTTATTTATGCAAGAGAAACAATCAAAGCCGTTGCAATTAATCACGGGTTAATCGTTTCTTTTGTGCCTAAACTATTTGAAGATTCCACAGGTAGTGGATGCCATATACACCTGAGCCTTTTATCAAAGGGTAAAAATATACTGGGAAGCAAGAAAGAAGCGTGGAACTTATCGAAGAACGGCCAGCATTTTATTGCGGGCATTTTAAATCACCTTCCCGCCCTGATGTCCATGACCACACCAACTCCCAATTCTTTCAGGAGAATAAAGCCTCAGTTTTGGAGTGGAGCTTACAGGGTTTGGGGTATCGATAACAAGGAAGCAGCAGTAAGGGTACTGCATAATCCATATGGCGACGGGCCGGAAAGGTTTGAACTCAAGACCGCTGACCTTTCTGCAAATCCCTATATCGCTCTCACCGGGATTCTTGCATCCGGCGAAGACGGAATTGCTAACCAATCAGTTCTTCCGGACCCAATCCAGAAAGACCCTGCAAGATATACTAAGACTGAGATGAAGAAATTAGGCATTGAACTACTACCTGCTTCTGTTTCTGCTACTATTAAACATCTGGATAATGATGAAGTATTAAAAAACGCTTTTGGTGAGGAATACTACAGGGTATACAGGGCAGTTAAGCTGTTTGAAGAAAAAGAACTAAAGAATTTAACACTCGAGGAAGAGAGAAAAATACTTTTAACAAGGTATTAATTTTTCGTGGGTTATTTTCTTATGGCCCTACAAGGTGATTTCTAAGATCAGACACTTTTTCACAGCACACCTGTTCCATCACCTGTCTCAGCTGAGTTTTTAGAATTGAAATCGTATGGTTACCGCCTTCATCCCCAAGCGCTGCCACACCGTACATAAAGGGCCTTCCCAAAAATGTGAACTCGGCGCCACTTGCAAGGGTCCTCGCGATATCAGGCCCTGAGCGTATACCGCTGTCCATCATAATAGTTAATTTATCTCTGTATTTAGGGGCAATTAATTTTAACGGTTCGATTGTTGACTGCCCTGCATCAAGCTGCCTTCCGCCATGATTTGAGACTATAATTCCATCGAGCCCGAGTTTTACCGCCTTTTCTGCGTCTTGTTCAGAAGCCACACCTTTTAATACAAGCTTTCCTTTCCACATATCACGAATCGGGGCAATTTTTTCTTCACTCAGTCTTCCGGAAAAGGTGTCGTTCATAAACTGACCGAGTCCCTTTAGATTAAGCCCACCCGGCATATACGGTACAAGTGTTTTAAAATTTGGCTGACCGTGTTTAAGAGTATTAACCGCCCAGGCAGGTTTTCCTATTATCTGGATAATATTTTTTAGAGACATCTTAGGCGGCATCGCCAGGCCGTTCCTGATGTCCCTTGGCCTAAATCCAAAAGTTGGTACATCACACAATATTACAAGGACTTCGCACCCCGAGTCCCCTGCCCTTTTAATAATTTTATCCCTGATATCATTCTCTGTAGGATGATATAACTGAAACCAAAACCTGCCCTCGGTAATTTCACTGATTTCTTCAATACTGCTTGTACTGACAGTACTCAGTACAAAGGGAATATTGTGATCAAATGCAGCTTTGGCAACTATGTTTGCTGCATTGGGCCAGATCATTCCCTGGAGCCCTACAGGGGCAACCCCAAACGGGGCATCATATGTATGCCCGAAAAGCCGGGTAGTCATATCGGATCCTCCGTACTTTTCCAGGTACCTCGGTATAAGTTCAACTTTCCTTATATCCGATGTATTTTTCTTTACATTTACATCTTCGTTGCATCCGCCATCGAGATATTCAAAGACAAATCCGGGAATTCTGCATTTAGCCTTTTTTCTAAGATCCTCTACTGTTGGATAATTTGTGTTGTATTTTATCTTCATCTTAATTGTTTAGATTTTATCAAACTTAATAGACGAATTAAAGAGAACGTGTAATTTAACAATATATATAAAAATACCGGAGTTTATAAATGGAACTTTATGATGTTATGCGTACTGCATTTTCTGCAAGGGAATATACAGATGAACCAGTACCCGATAAACTGCTTTACAGAATTCTCGATAATTCAAGGTTTGCATCAAGCGGTGGTAACAGGCAGGGATGGAAAGTAATTGTTGTAAGGAAAAAAGAATCAAAGCAAAAAATAGCAGAATTAGCCGTTCCCGGGGCAAAACGGTATGCAGCGCAGCGAATTGCCGGGGAAAATCCATTTAACACAATTGACCCATCCTCTGTTGATGATGAAACAATTCAAAACACCCCGCCTTCCCCGAAACTAAATATGACATACGTAGATGCTCCGGTTGTGCTTGTAGTCTGCGTTGACCTTAAAGTTGTGGCTTCCATGGACCGGGACCTTGACCGGGTCGGGGTTGTAAGCGGTGCATCAATCTATCCATTTGTATGGAATATCCTCTTATCAGCCAGGAATGAAGGTTTTGGCGGCAGAATAACAACTATACCAATCACACGGGAAAAGGAGCTTCAGGAATATTTCAGGATACCAGGGCATTTTGCTGTTTCCGCTATCCTGACAATTGGTAAACCTGCAAAACTGCTTACCAAGCTGTCACGCAAACCTGTTTCTGAATTTACTATGGTTGAATTCTTTGATGGCAAAAATCTTTAAATCAGAACAAATAAAATCTAAATACTTATTATCCGCCCTGCTGCCCAGAAACTCTACTATCACCAAACCATATACTGTCCATAGAACCCCGCCCATTGCCATTGTTCAGACCGATGTAACCTGAAAAAGATGCTGTAAAGGATTCAGGTACCATAGATAATGAAGTAATATTAAAATTTATTGACTTAGCTCAACAATGTTGTAAAATGTGATTAGGAAATAGTAGGCGTAGTTCCATTCTAAATTAAGATTCATTTCTAAATTTTTTCTGAACCACTCCCAAAGATCCAATTTTAAACAGGAGGTACCTAAATTATGTCAGAACGCGAAACTGGTACTGTTAAGTGGTTCAATTCTACCAAAGGTTTTGGTTTTATTGAGCGCGAAAATGATGTAGATGTATTTGTTCATTACAGTGAAATAAGCACAGAAGGCTATCGTTCACTTGATGAAGGGCAGCGTGTAGAATTTACAGTTGCTACTGATGGACCAAAAGGCCCACATGCACAGAATGTTGTAGCACTTTAATTTAAAAATTATATTTTGCTAAAACATAAAGCCCGGTATATCCGGGCTTTTTTTATGCCTAAATTCAAATTATTATTAATGCATTTCAATACATATTCCTCCATTGTTATGTGTCATGATTAATTTGCTCTGCACCAGTACTACCTCAAAATAATTATCAACTGTATTTTCATTATCTTTATAAATAATCGAAAAGATTGATACAACTTTAATAAGTCCGGTACATAGTTTGATAGTCATTCCGAACCTGGTTCAGATGTTTTACCCCAGAAGTTAAAAGTTTTTCTAGATTTTTTATCTGAAAAAAAATATTTACTTAAATAAATTGTGGATTTAATTTTAGTTTGAAAGAATGGTAGCGGGGGCGGGATTTGAACCCGCGACCTTCGGGTTATGAGCCCGACGAGCTACCAAACTGCTCCACCCCGCGTTAGGGAAATAACAGTTTATTAAATCCTAGAATATATGTCAAGTTGTCAATATTAATACTCATTCATTATTGAAAATATTATAATTTGTTGACTTTCATCTTATTATATATAATTTTATTTATCATTAGATTTAAAATTTCCCGGAGGGTTTTTCAAGAATGAAGAAACTACTAACCAGCTTACTTATTATTACTCTTTCTC
>JAUXJP010000149.1 GCA_030624695.1 Candidatus Dadabacteria bacterium
AAGATCCTTCAGAGACTTCTGGTCTGCTTCAAGAAGTTCTTTCACTCTTGGCTGATTAATACTACAGACAATTATGTGACCAACTTCAGTATTAACATCCTTATAGATATTGATCTTCCTCATTCCCTGTGTCTGCTTCATATTGTCATTTGTAGGACTTACATAGTGAACAGATACAGCATTGTAACGGTGAATAAGGAACAGGCTTATAAGGGTCATTAACCTCTTCTGGCGAAAATCAAGATTAAAGGTGTTCTGGTCCCTTACGGAAAGAATAATTTTCTCTTCTCTGTCCTGGAGTGTTTCGAATATTACATCTGCCATCTTTGTATTTGACCTATCAAGCAGGTTAAGCTCTAGCACATGCATACCTACAGTGTGAGGTTTTAATTCTACACGTAAGACCTTTTTAATATTGTAATGTTTTGCCCAGAGTTCCAGCCAGCCTTCAAGCAGCTTTGGTGGTACTTCAGTCGGAACAAGGTGCTGGAACTGTGTAGAACCTTTACCCATAGCTTTTGTGGTCGCTGTTCTTCCCGAGGTGGCCACTAATGCACCATCAAGTCTTGGGCCTCCAACATGTGTCTGAGGTGTCTTATATGGTGAATCTATAAGCCTTAGCCTTCTCTGAACACGGGCCAGCGCCAGCATTCCGTCTTCCTGCAGTGCCTGTGAGAACTCCTCGGCTGCAAGACCGTCAATCTGATGCCCTCCGTATGTAATAAAATCAAAAACATATCCATGTTTACCGATCTCTTTTGGAAAGTTTCTCATTTCCTTATCGGTCATACCTGTCGTATCCCAGTTAAAAGAAGGGGATAAGTTATATGCAAGCATTTTATCCGGATATACTTTATGAATTGCATCTGCAAACTCTTTTGCATGTTTAATATCTGCAGTCTTTGTTTCCATCCAGAGTACATCACAGAAAGGTGAAACGGCAAGTGATTTTGCTATTGCATATTCAATGTCTCCCCTTACCTGGTAATACCCCTCCGGTGTACTTGAAATTTCGCAGTCCCATACAAGATTAATTCCAAGTTCCTTTGCCCTTGTTTTTGCTTCTTCAATTGAAGCTGTCTTTGCAAATTCTATCCACTGGGCTATTGTCATTCCAAACTTGGCACCCTGCTGCATATTAAATTCCATAATATCAGCAACTGCTTCACCAATTGTTGTAAGCCCGGAGGCTACTTCCCAGGTCTCAACAAACTGGGTAACAATATTATCAAACGTGCTTTCGAATTCTGCTGTTTCTTTTGATTTTAAACCTTTCAGGTTCTTGTCAATAATTTCAAGAATTCCGTGTTCTTTAAGCCACTGGTTTGTTTTCCTGTAAGTTGCATCCGAGACCTTGTAAAGAAGGTGCCCGTTAATCTCTTTAATGCCTTTTTGGTTGATTCTTTTTAAGATCGCAAGATAGCCGTTTTTATAGTTTGGTACATCAAGATTTGTAGCACCGAGTATAAAAGGATGGTCCCTTTCATCACTCTTGTTTTCTAATAGGTTTGCTGCTTCCGCATCGGTCCTTGCCACGATGATTCCTGGCACTTCCATAATATCGAGCTGAAACCTTGCAGCATTTAACCTCTTAATCTGTTCATCTACAGGAACTAATACTTTACCGCCCTGATGCCCGCATTTTTTTGTACCGGGCCTTTGGTCTTCAATGTGATACCCAGTTACACCTACTTCAACAAACCTTCGAATAAGGTTTCTAACATGAGCGTCTCCCCCGTGTCCTGTATCAGCATCGGCAATAATAAAAGGCCTGAAATCAATCTCAGGGGAAGCTGCTCTTTCTTTAGGAGTCATCCTGGATCTCGTGTATCTCTGGTTCTTATCAGCAGATAGCAGTGCCCTTACCAATGGTGCAGCCTCATCAGGGACCTGGCTTAATGGATAACTCGCAAGGTCTGCACCCTGGTCTTCATTAATAGATCCTTTGGCTGAAGTAGCCCAGCCGCCAAGGTATATACCTTTAATACCTTTTCTCTTCATCATTATCGCCTGGCCGGGTGAATACGGTCCAAAGCTAGTAATCTGCTGGCCTTTTTTATATAAATCCTTTAAAAGGTCATAAAATTCCTTTGCCATATTCTTGGCAATGGAATATTCCCTGCGGATTGTCCCTCTTTGCTCAACAACCTGTCTTGCGGAGTAAAGGCGGATAATCCCCTTAAATCTCGGACTATTAAAATAATCCTGCGTCTGTTTAATTTCCATATCAAATAAAGGCATCTGATCACACTCTCCTATTAATGTTTGTTAATTTAAATTTTTTCATTCTAAGGTTTAAAATCAAGATTCTCTGTAATTCTCGAACCGTCTTTTCTAAAAGTATCCATATACATTTTTATTCTTTCTTTGGCTGTTTCAAGGTCATGATTGTTTAAATTAATGTTGAGCAGATCAATGTACCACGGAGTTTTTACTTCATCCAGTACATAGGTCTTTACTATTTCTTTTGAGATCGGAAGTGTTGTATCTTTGGATATATCATAAACATCCTTATCTTTTGCATTGCGAAGTTTTTGATATTCTTCTTCGAGCAATCTTTCAAATATTTCAGCCGAAAATATATCTCCGGCTTTTATACCAGTTTCAGCATCATCTTCATTTAGTTTTGCACCTTTATGAATCCATTCCCAGAGAATACTAAGACGAATTTCACCTGTTGCCGCATCTTCCATAAGGTAAAGAATATTGTCATCATCAAAAAAATCAGCTGGCTTAAGTGCTGCTGCTTGGTAACCCTGGCCAAAAGCATTTCCGTACTGAAGGCCAACACTAAGCAGGTTCCTTGCACCGCGGATAGTCCTTGGGGCTGGTTCAAGATGAGTAAGACCATTATCATCATCTTCACCATAAGTAAGAGGAGGGAATTCTCTTCCAAGCTGATTAGATTCACCTGCTTTCTCCCAAACCGGCCTTACTATGTGGACCATCTTCCAGTGTGCTACCCATTTACCGCTTGCACCTTCACGCTGTTCACGTTCGGCACCGGCTACGGCTTTTTCCATACTGCTTGCAACACCCTCTTCAGAACCAACAGGAATATTTGGTTCCATCCCACCCTGCCATAAAGCATAATTTCCATTAATGTCAGGAGTGTTTACCGCACGGCGTACACGGTCTTCATAATTTTTCATATAACCGTATGTCATTGTTATTGATTCAATATTAGGATTTATGAATTCAGGGTCCCAACCCATTGCATCTGCAACACTGTTTATGTAATCCCATCTTCCCGTGTTGTAACCGACAAAGTGTTTGCCGAGAGCTGCACGTATTTCCATTAACTGATAAGTTTCTTCAAGCTGTTCGACCAGGACATAAACCTTAATAGTGCCTACAGGTAAATTTAAATGATCTTCAAGCGCAGTCATCATTTCATTCCATAATGATGCTTCTTCAGCAGTCTGGATTTTAGGAAGATATAAAACAAGTGACCTGTTACTTTTTTGAAGTTCCTCGTAGTTATTCACTATATATAAAACCATGTCGACTATTGAAGCTGAAAGTGCTACTCCGTCTTCATCGCGAATATGCCTGTCATCGAGGTGAAGTCCCCTGGCACGAAAAATAATTGTTGTAAAATCCAGCTGTTTTTCCCAGTCGGAGATTTTATCATGCCCAAAATAATTATTTGACCATTTATTCATTGATCCCGCAATTTTTTCTGACACTTTTAGAAATACAGGGTCTTTATGAATTGCGAGTTTCAGGTTTCGAATATTATCAAGGGACATACTAGTGATCTGTCCAAGTGCATCTTCCCCGTCGAACATCCAGCCATCTGCTCCGGAAAGAAGTGCATAAGCAACATTCCTGATACTTGATTCGAGTGGGGAGTCAGGTTTCGCTGCCGGCCCGGTCCCCTGGATCCACTGCCTTTGAAGGTCATGAGGAATTTCCCCTCCTTCAAATTTCCCGTCCC
>JAUXJP010000003.1 GCA_030624695.1 Candidatus Dadabacteria bacterium
TATTACGGAATCAAGTGAGGTCAAACCTGTGATTTTTACTAAAACTAAACCTGTGATAATTGTAATGTTTGTATAAAGGTCAGTTTTAAAATGAAAGCTGTCAGCATGTAAAGCCATGCTTTCAGTTCTTATGGCCACTTTTTTTAGGAATCCGGATAGTATATAACTTACGAATAAAGAAATTATCATTACAAATATTCCTTTATCGAGCTGTTGTAATATTATAATTGAATTTAATCGTTTTAATGCTTCAAATATAAGGAATAAGGATGTTGTAATTATAATAAATGTCTGGAAGAGGGCCGCTATTGCTTCAGCTTTTTCATGTCCATATTTATGTTCTTCATCAGCAGGTTTTGATGAATGATAGATAGAATAAAAATTAATAAATGATGCAGAAAGATCCAGGAAGGAATCAATTGCAGATGCAATTATACTAAGTGAATTTGTTAAGAGACCAAAACTAATTTTTAAACAAAACAATGAAAAGCTTGCAACAATGGATATTGATGCTGCATTTTTTTTATTATTGTATCGATTCAATATAAAAGAATTATATTTTATCTTTTATTTGGTTTTCAAGCTTTTTCTTGTATTCATCCAGGTCAATATTTATTCGTGCTACCCCACTGTCAATTGCGGCCTTGGCAACTGCAACTGATTCCCAAACAAGTACCCTTGGGTCAAATGGTTTAGGGACAATATAATCAGGGCCGAATTCAAAGATTTCATTTTTATATGCTGAAGCAACACTGTCAGGTACCGGTTCTTTTGCCAGTGCAGCTAATGACTTAGCTGCTGCTACCTTCATATCTTCATTAATAGAATGTGCCCGCACATCAAGAGCTCCTCTGAATATAAAAGGAAATCCAAGTACGTTGTTTACCTGGTTGGGATAGTCAGAACGTCCTGTTGCCATAATTATATCGTTTCTGGCTTCATGGGCGTCGGGATATGTAATTTCTGGATCGGGATTAGCCATTGCAAAAATGATAGGTCTGTCATTCATATTTTTTATCATATCTTTTGATATGGCACCACCACTAGATAATCCTACAAAAACATCTGCTCCCTTTAATGCATCTTCTATAGTTCTTTTAGATGTATCTATTAAAAATCTTTCTTTTTGAGGATTTATACCTTCTTTACGTCCTTCATAAATAACGCCTCGGCTGTCGCACATGATAATATTCTCACGTTTAGCCCCAAGTGTTATAAAAAACTCAGCACATGCAATTGCAGATGCCCCTGCACCGTTAAAAGCAAATTGCAGGTCTTTCATCTCTTTTCCTACAATCTCACATGCATTTAAAAGGCCGGCTCCGGATATAATTGCAGTTCCGTGCTGATCATCATGAAAGACAGGAATGCTCATCTCTCTTTTTAAAGTTTCTTCAATATAAAAACATTCAGGTGCTTTAATATCTTCCAGATTTATTCCACCAAAAGTAGGTTCGAGATATTTAACAGTTTTGATTAATTCATCAGGGTCTTCCGTATTGATTTCTATATCATAAGCATCTACATTGGCGAATTTTTTGAATAGTACACCTTTCCCTTCCATAACTGGTTTACCGGCAAGGGCACCAATATTTCCAAGTCCAAGTACAGCAGTACCATTTGATATAACAGCAACAAGATTTGCTTTGTTGGTATATTCGAAAGCAAGGTCTTCATTCTTACTAATTTCTAGGCATGGTTCGGCTACACCCGGTGAGTATGCTAATGACAAATCCCAGGCTGTATCACAAGGTTTTGTGGGTACAACTTCCAGTTTCCCTTTAGGGCTTCTGCTATGATATTCCAGTGCAGCTTTTTTCATATCAGACTGATTCTCACTCATTATAGATTGTTCCTCCGCAAATTAAATTAAAGAGTTTGTTTAAAATAATATTTTGTTTATACACACCCACAACCCAAATTAAAACAACTGCTAATAGTCAGCAGGGTATCATTATTACTAATTATTAATTCATTTCTACTACTTAAACAAAAAGTAGGAAACACTTTTATTACAAAGATACTTGTAAAACGGCATTAAAATTCTTCAAAAAATTAAATGGAATAGACTATTATAAGAATTGATTAATAAGTAGTCAATAATTTATAGGAATATTAGATTATTTTTATTAAATTTAGAATCTCTGCCAAAAATTAATTCCAAAGATATCCAGAAATTTCTGACCATATATGTTTAAATAAAATATCTTATCAAATAACATTAAGAGGCCGACGGATATTAATGTGAAACTGACAATGTATTTATAGTAAAAATAATGTTTCCTTATAAATTTAAATGCTGTTAAAGCTTTGTTAAAGGCAATGCCGGTTAGAATAAAAGGAATTCCCAGTCCAAGGGAATAAACAAGAAGGAGTAATCCACCTTTTAAAGCGCCACCCGTTGTACTTGCATATAGTAGGATTGTAGCTAGTATTGGTCCTACGCATGGTGTCCAGGCAAAACCGAATGCACATCCAAGAAAAAAAGTACCTAAAAGGCCGAAGCTATTTGTTTTAATGTCTAGTTTTTTTTCTTTATAAAGAAAAGGTATTTTTATTAATTCCATTGTGAAAAAACCCAACAAGATAATAGCTGCACCAGAAATATGGAGTAGAAGGGATTTGTTTTCCAGAAGAAACTGACCAATATATGAAGCTGAAATACCAAGAGAAACAAAGATAGAAGTAAAACCAAGACCGAAAAATATACTTGGTATTAGAATATCTTTTATTTTATTTGTTTTTTCTGTATCGGTTAATTCATCAAAAGAAAGTTTTGTTACGAGTGAAAGGTATCCTGGGATTAAAGGAAGAATACACGGTGATAAGAAGGATATTATTCCGGCTAAAAATGCAGCGATCCAGCTGACTTCTATTACGTTTGGATTCATTATAAAATTTCTTTTAATAGTTGGTTAAAAAGTTTTTCACCATCTTTGCCAAGGAATGGGCCATAGTTGATTTTTGAAATATTTCCCTCTTTATCAATAAAATAAGTTACAGGTAACGCAAGTAAATTATATTTTTCTTTTATATCACCTTCAGGGTCGTAAAGATTTAAATATGTTATTCCAAATTCCTTTAAAGTGTCTTCAGCTTCGCCCTTGTCGTCTAATACATTTATACCGAGCAAAACAAGACCATTTTTCTTTTGAGCCTTCCACACATTTTCCAAAAATGGCATTTCCTGCCTGCAGGGAGCACACCATGAAGCCCAAAAATTTATTATTACGGGTTTACCCCTGAACTGATTTAATTGATAGTTATTGTCATCCATAAAAGAAGGTAAATCAAAATTTTTGGCTGTCCTGGAAATACCGCTAGAATTATCCGTATTACAAGATGCAGAAAAAAGAAATATAAAAAATATAAGTAATGTAAAAGTTCTCATGAATTAATTTATATCCTTAGATTAGGTTTGTAACTTTTAATAATTTTAATAACATTACTGTTTATATCTGAAATTTCATCAATATCATTGTAATAATTAAGAATCTTATTTTTAATTTTCGCATTATTTATTTTTTTGATGGTCTGTTTGAATACTTTTTCTGAACTCCAGTCTATATCTTTAAACAGTAAAGGATAATTTTTTTTTGAAAAACCAATTAAATAATAACCGCCATCATTAGTTGGGCCTACAACTGATTCAAATCTGCCTGATAAAATTCTAAATGCCTTTTCAATATTATCATTTGTTAATTCAATACAGTCAGTACCAATTACTACAGTGTTTAAATATCCTTTAGTAAAAGATGTATCAAATGCATGTGATAATTTCTCACCAAGGTTTTTACCTTTTTGTGGTTCAATATTTTTTATCTTTAACCATTCTGATATTTCTCTTGCTCTTTGTTCAGGTGAATATTGTATAGTAATTTTGTAATTTTTAGAATTTGTAAATTGTGAAAGCAGGTGTTTAATAAGAATAGAATAGATATCTGCCGCTTTTTCGTATCCTATAACTTTCCCCAATCTTGTTTTTACTTGTCCTGGTTCGGGATATTTTAAAAATATTATTAAATTATTTTTAAGCATCCTTTTTAAGTAGTATTTCCGCCGCAGCTGCTTCCATTTCCGGCGGTACACCCAAAACAGTGAGAACCAAATCGTATCTTTCTATTTACCAGGGTCTTAAAATCAAAATCATGAATGCTAAGATCTTTATTTTTAATAGAAATATTCATATCAAGCATTTGGTTAAAATCACAGTCGTACAACTTTCCGTCATAACTTACACTTATTATATTTTTGCACATAATTCCATTAGCAGCATCAGGATTAAAGGAGTTGATGAGTTTGTTCATGTAATCGTTATAAGCATTAAGGTTTTTAAGTTGCTGTTTAAATCTGTTAATTGGCATGTTTGTGATTGTAAAAAGCCTGTTAAATGTAATGTCATACTTGTCTTTTAATTCATATTTAAAATCATTTTCCAGGCTGGCTTGATCGGCTGGTAAGAATGCTCCAACGGGATTGTATACAAGATTGAGTTGAAGGTCGGGATTGTCAGTTCCGTACCCAACCATATTTAAAATTCTTATAGAATCAATACTTTTTTCAAAGACGCCTTTACCCCTTTGTTTATCTGTAAAATATTCCTGGTAATATGGAAGGGAGGAAATTACTTCTAATTTATTTTCTGCAAAAAAAGATGGTAGGTATTCTTTTGATTCTCCCGTTACGGGGTTGCCGTCAAATGTAACGGTTAGATTGTGTCTTACCATAATATGTTTGTTTAATTTTTTAGCTTCCTGAACAAAATAATCAAAATATGGATTAAGTTCAGGTGCACCACCTGTAAGATCAAGATTTGTAATTTCATTATTATCATTAAGAATTTCTAAACACCTGTTAATTGTATCCAGATCCATCTGTTCTTTTCTTTTTGGAGATGCATCCACATGGCAATGCAGGCAGGCCTGATTGCATAACTTTGTGATATTGACCTGAAGCGTGTTAATTGTTGTGGGAGAAAGATTTAAAGAGATATTATCAATAAACTTTTTAAAATCATATTCACATTTGTTATTACAACTTGCCATTGTTCAAGTATCTTCCTAGATTGCGCCGTTCTTTTTCATAATGTTCTGCATCTGAACTGCATGAATAAGTTTTATTCCTGCTTCGAGGGAAGCTGCTACATGAACGGCTTCAGTCATCTGTTCGGGATTTGCCCCGGTTTCGAGACATTGAGTTGTATAAGCATCAATACAATAAGGGCATTGTTTTGAGTGTGCAATTGCTAATGCAATAAGAGATTTTTCTCTTTTTGTCAGGGAACCGTCTGTATTTATAGCCGTATTATAATAATCGAAAAATTTATCCATTAAATCCTTGCTGAATTTACCAACTTCAGAAAACTTCTTTAAATCCTCAGATTTATAATAGTCCATATTGTTCTCCAGTATATATTTAACAGCAGCTGCCGTTACTGTTATTTTCAGTAGTGCAGCATGGTAATTCTGTTTTGTCTCCATTTGGTTGCAGTATGGTAAAACTTCCAAGGTATGGAGAACTTTTTAATTTCTCAAGTGTGTCAGTGCAAATTTCGACAACCTGGTTTCTTGAAAAAACATGTCCTTCATCGTCAATAATTACTTTAAAAGGGCCATTGTAAACAGCTCTATGTCCCTGGAAGTCGCACTTGGATGATTTTTGGTATTTAAATGCTCTCACTGTTATAGAATAGAAATTTATATTCTCAATATTTTTCCAAAAATCTTTTTTTAAGACCTCTATGCCGTAAAAACCTGTCTTCTCAAGTGAAGTTAAAAAACCGGTTTCTGTTAAAGCACCTGCAAGGCATTGGCCCCAGAGTTGCTTGTTCTTTCTGATATCTTCGGTTGTTTCTGTTTCAGAAACTATATCGGAAATTACAAGGCGTCCCTTGTTCTTTAAAATTCTCCAAATATCTGAAAATACTTTGGTTTTATCCTGTGAAAGATTTATTACACAGTTTGAAGTTACAAGGTCAATAGATTTGTTGGTAACTGGTATATCTTCTAAATATCCTTTTCTAAATTCTACATTGCTGTAACCAAGGTTGTCAGAAACTAGTATTTTTGATTCATTTGCAACATGGAGCATGTTATCTGTCATATCTACTCCTATTACAGTACCGGTATTACCAACTAATTTTGAAGCGATAAAACAGTCAATTCCAGCTCCAGATCCAAGATCGAGGATGTTTTCACCTATTTGTATTTCTGCATTAATAATTGGACTGCCGCAACCATAAAACCTATCAAGAACTTCTTGTGGTATATGATCTATGTTTTGTTGTGGATAGCTTGTAGGACAACACAGGTCTTCCTGTGGTTTATCTGCAGCTTCACTGTAGAATTCTTTTACATCTTCTCTGGTAGGATTCTCCATTTAATATCTCCTGAAAATGTTGTAATAAGAAAAAGTTGAAAATTGCTGTATCATTCAATTCTAAATTTACGTTTTCACTAATACTATAGTTTTATTAAGATTTTGAAGTAAAAAAAATATAATGTATTTTAATTTGATTCACAATTTTTATAATAGTTTCACATAATAATACTCATGTTAAAAGCAATAATATTTGATTTCGACGGGATAATAGCGGATACAGAACCAATACATCTTGAGGCCTTCAGGATTGTTCTAAAAGAAATTAATATAGAATTATCAGATCAAGACTACTATAAGAAATACCTGGCTTATGATGATAAAACCCTTTTCAAGAAAATATTGGAAGATAACAGAAAAGAACCCGCCATATTTATTATTAACAATTTAATAGATAAGAAGCACATACTTATTACCGAACTTTTTAGCAGTCATGTAAGTCTTTTCCCCGGCTTTGAAGATTTCTTAAAATTAGTAAATAATCGTTATGTTTTATCAATCGCCTCCGGAGCATTGAAAGCGGAAATTGATTTTATTTTAAGTAAATACAACTTACTTAGGTTTTTTCAAAGTATCATTGCAGCCGATGAAGTAATAAATTGCAAACCTCATCCTGAACCATTTCTAAAAGCACTTGCAAAAATAAATGGTAGACGCGAAGATAAAATTAACCCATCCGAATGTCTTGTATTTGAAGATTCAAATTACGGTGTTGAAGCTGCAAAGGCAGCAAAAATGAAATGTGTAGGAATTACAAATAGCTATGATAGTAATACTTTAAAGAACACAGATCTTTTAGTTGATAGCTTTAAGGAATTAAACATTGATATTATTGAAAGTCTTTTTATTACTGATTAAATCCATATCTTGTTATATTTTTGCCATTATTTCCTGATCAATTTATAACATCTTTTTATTTATTTTAATTATTTGGGGACAGTTGTTAATGTTTTCAGGTATTTTGTCGAAGTCCTGTTAAATACGAGTGAAACCTTTTTTCCCCTTCAGGGTAATGTAAACGTCCCATCCTGTAAATAATGAATACAATTAATATTAAAAAAAGATGTAATTATGCTAAGATAGGCTACAGATTTAAAGATTATGTTATACAATTTATTATATTAAACTTATAATAATTACAGGTTAAGATTATTAAAAATTTTTTTTAATAATCTTAACAATATAAAAGAGAAATATGAAAAAAGGAATATTATACGTTTTATCCGGACCCTCAGGTAGCGGGAAGACAACATTAGCAAAACATGTTGTAAATACTGTGAATTATGTAGATTTTGCCATTTCTTATACTACGAGAAAGATAAGAGATGGTGAAAAAGACGGAATTGACTATAAATTTATTGATGAAGAAAAATTCAGGTTTATGATTGACAGCAATCAATTCGCTGAATGGGCTGAGGTCCATGGAAATCTATATGGAACAACAATAGATGAGATAGAGAAGGTCCTGGATAAAGGAATAGATATATTATTGGATATTGATGTACAGGGTTCTTTACAGATAAAAACGAAATATAGGAATTCAGTCCATATTTTTCTAATACCTCCAGACCTAATTACTTTAAGAAAGAGATTAAGTAAAAGAAACACTGAAAATTCTTCGGAATTAGAAAAACGTATGGAAATGGCTATAAAGGAGATTTCCAGAATCAATGACTATGATTATATTATAGTCAGTGATGATATAGATAAATCATTAAGAAAATTGGAGTCTATTATTGAAACTGTAAGATTAAAAACTGAATTTATAATGGACGATATATTTAAATTATACAATATTAGTAATAATAACAGTTAGTTAAATGATAAAAAAAGAGTAATACATTAAAAGATTATGATTAGATTAAACGATATAATTGATAAAGTTACTGCTTATAAAGAGATATCCGATAATGAACTTGATCTTATAAAAAAGGCTTACATCTATTCTGCCAAGGTACATGCAGGTCAGACGAGAATTTCTGGAGAGGCTTATCTGAGCCATCCGCTTGAAGTTTCTGCTATTTTAGCTGATTTGAAACTGGATATTTCAACTATTTCAACAGGTCTTTTACACGACACGGTAGAAGACACTCTTGCAACAATTCAGGAAATTGATGACCTGTTTGGTAAAGATATTGCCTTTCTTGTAGATGGAACAACAAAAATTAGTAAATTGGAGTATGTCTCTAAACTCGAAAGCCAGGCAGAAAGTTTTAGAAAATTTATACTTGCAACAGCAAAAGACATAAGAGTCGTATTAATAAAACTTGCTGACAGACTACACAACATGAGGACACTTAAATACCTTCCTGAAGACAGAAGAATAAGAATTTCACAGGAAACAATGGATATATATGCACCACTTGCACACAGACTTGGAATTAACTGGATAAATACAGAACTTGAGGACCTTGCTTTCCAGTTCTCTAATCCAAAAGATTACAGGAAAGTAACAAAACTAGTTTCAAGTAAGAAAAAGGAGTGGAGAAACTACCTGAATGAAGTTAAAAACACGATTTCATCAAAACTAAATGAACTAAACATAGATGCTGATGTTACCGGAAGATTTAAACATAATTATGGTATTTACAAAAAAATGCAGTTTCAGAGTAAAGATTTTGAAAAGGTATACGATATACTTGCATTCAGGGTATTAACAAATAGTGAGAATGAATGTTACCAGACATTAGGTGCAGTACATACTATTTGGAAACCAATTCCCGGCAGATTTAAAGACTATATAGCACTACCAAAAACTAATGGATATCAGTCACTCCATACAACTGTACTTGGCCCCTTAGGTGAACAGGTCGAGATTCAGATTAGAACTAAAGACATGCATGAATACGCAGAATACGGAGTAGCAGCGCACTGGAACTATAAGGAACAGAATGGTAACGGAAGTTACGAGATGTACTCGATGCTTAGGAAGCTTGTTGAACATAAAGACATTGAAGACCCTGCGGAGTTTCTTGATGCAATTAAAGGTGAACTTATTTCAAATCTTTTATATGTCTTTACACCCGGAGGTGACCTTATTGAACTTCAGCGGGGAGCAACCCCTGTAGATTTTGCATATGCTATACACTCTGATATTGGTGACCACTGCAGCAGGGCTATGGTAAACAGGGCACTTGTTTCTCTCGATTACAAATTAAAAACCGGTGATACAGTTGAGATAACTATTAATAAAGAACAAAAACCAAACAGGGACTGGCTTTCCTTTGTTGTTACCTCTAAAGCAAAAACGAAAATCAGGTCATGGTTAAGAACACTTGAAAATAAGAAAGCAGAAGAGATTGGTAAATCAATTGCAGAAAGAAAACTCAGGGATAAGGGAATAAACATTAATGATATATTTAAGAAAGATAAGCTAACCGAAATACTTGATAAATTTGAATTAAACAATCTTGAAGAATTATACAGGGCAGTAGGTTTTGGTAATATTTCAATTAATGATTTAATAAAGTTTGTAAAACCAGAGGCAGAGTTGCATACTGCCGATAAAGCTTACCGAATTGATAAAATAATAAAGAATATAAGAAAAGATGAAATGAAAGATGCGGTTCTTGTAAAAGGTTTTAATGATATCATGACAAGATTCGCAAAATGTTGTTCCCCACTCCCGGGAGAATCCATATCAGGGTATATAACAAGAGGAAAAGGTATTACAATTCACAAGAACGACTGCCCACACCTTCTTGAAGTTGACCCACAAAGAAAAATTGAAGTAGAATGGGACAAAAAATTTAATGAACAAATGCCTGCAAAAATATTTGTAGAATGTATTGATAAGCCAGGAATTCTTTCAAAATTAACTAAAACTATTTCTTCCTCTGATGTAAATATATTAAGAGTTGAAATGGACAGTATTGAAATTGAAAAAGCTAAAGGAGTCTTCAATTTAACCGTTGACAATGTTAATCAATTAATTGCTGTTATTGAATCACTAAAGAAAGTTAAAGGTGTATTATCTGTTGATAGAATATTTGAAGAGTCACAAGAAATATAATTAAAAATAAAATTAATATTTAATCATAATCATTGAAACTAAAAATATTGCCATATATAATCAAGTTCCTAATATGCTGAATTCCTTGTACAAAAATTATAAAATAAGAAAAAACTGTCAAGACTTATTGAATTCCACAAAATCAATAATTAAAGCCAATAAAAACGATATTAGTCTTGATACAAGGAATATAATTAATGAACGTATAAAATTATTAGAAGAATCATTAGATTTAAATGATCAAGAAAGAATAGAATCATCTTATAGTTCTTTGAAAAATTTTTATGAACAAAACCTCTCACAATACTCAAAATCCAAGTTAAGACAAAATGTTGAAGCAATAGTAATAGCTTTGTGCCTGGCACTGCTTATAAGAACATTTATTGTTCAGCCATTTAAAATTCCCTCCGGGTCAATGATCCCAACACTTTTAATAGGTGACCACCTTTTGGTTAATAAATTTATATACGGTACAAAAATACCATTTATGGATATCAGAATATTCCCTGTAGAAGATATTAAAAGAGGAGATGTAATAGTATTTAAATTTCCAGGCAATGATTCTGTTAACGAGGGTGTACATTATATAAAAAGAGCGATTGGTTTACCTGGAGATGAAGTAAATATTGAAGGCAGAGATGTATATATAAACGGAGAAAAAATAAAACAGGTATATGAGGGTAACTATAAATACTTCGAACAGGGAACTGAAGTTACAACGGATAAATATATAGATACATTATCAGAGAATATATTTGATGTAATTTACAAGAAATCTTCAATTAACACCACAAAAGGTAAGACAAATTTCCCGATTACCATACCAGAGGGCAATATTTTTGTTCTTGGCGATAACAGGGACAACAGCTATGACAGCAGATTCTGGGGTTTTGTCCCGATAGAAAGTATTTCTGGTAAAGCCTTTTTAATACACTGGTCATGGAATTTTGATAATGATAATATCTTTAGCAAAGTCAGATGGAACAGAATATTTTCCAGTATTAATTAATGGGAGGATATTATAGTGATAAAGAAGTTTTTATGGATATTTCTACTTGCAATAGTTTTTGTTGTTGGATATCAGCTGGTTCCTATTTATTACCGGGCTTTATCTCTTGACGGTATATGTAAGGAAAATGCGGATTTATTCCACAGGTATAATAAACGTTATATCAAGCAAAAGTTAAAAGAAGACTTAGACAAATTGGGTATACCGCAGAATCAAAGAGAAACAGCTTTGACAAAAACTAAAGAAAGTGTAGTTGTTGAAATATATTATGAAGATACGTTTGACTTTTTTGGATATTATAAAAAAGATTTTGTTTTTATAGAAGAATGTAATGGAGTGTTGAGTAGTATTGTATCTCAATAGTATGATATGAAAGAAAAGACACTATTAAGTTCAAAAGATTTAGAAAGAAAAACTACAAGAATTGTTCATGAAATATTGGAAGATAATAATGACAATAATGACATAGCAATAGTTGGTATTAAGACACGGGGAGAATACTTAGGCCGGAGAATTGTAGAAGAAATAAATACTATTGAAAAAAAGGAAATTCCATTTGGGACACTTGATATTACCCTGTATCGCGATGATTTAAGAAATAACCTGGCACTACCCGAACTTAAAGAAACAAACATTCCTTTTAATGTAGAAAACAAAACAATAATCCTTGTAGATGATGTACTATTTACCGGACGCACAATAAGGGCTGCTATAGATGCTGTAATGGATTTTGGAAGGCCGGCTAATATAAAACTTGCCGTACTTGTAGACAGGGGGCTTAGGGAACTGCCAATTCAGGCTGATTATATAGGTTTAAGTATAGAAACAGTTTCATCTCAGAAGATAAAAGTTTTCTTAAAGGAAAAAGACAAAAAAGATAAAGTTGTTTTATTGTACAATAATGGAATTTAAAAGAAAGAATATAATATCTATTGCAGAACTAAGTGCTGATGAAATATTGCACATACTTGATACTGCTTCATCAATGAAAGAAGTAACATCAAGAAATATGAAAAAAGTCCCTACATTAAAAGGTATCACTGTAGTTAATCTTTTTTTTGAACCAAGTACCAGGACAAGGTCATCTTTTGAGATAGCTGAAAAGAGACTAAGTGCTGACATTTTAAACTTTACATCATCCCAAAGTAGTGTAGTCAAAGGTGAATCATTATCTGATACTGCAAAAAATCTTGAATCTATGGGAGCAAGTATAATTGTTATTCGTCATCCAATGTCAGGTGCGCCCTGGGTATTGGCCAGAGAAACATCAGCATCAATTATCAACGCAGGCGACGGACGTCACGAACACCCCAGCCAGTCATTGCTGGACTTGTTTACAATACGGCAGGTTAAAGGGAAAATTGAGAATCTAAATGTCCTTATAGTTGGAGATATTCTAAACAGCAGGGTTGCAAGATCCAATATTAATGGATTATTAAAACTAGGTGCCAAGGTAAAGCTGGTAGGACCAGGATCACTAGTGCCCGATTATTTTGAACAGCCCGGTGTAAAAATATTTTACAATCTTGAAAAAGCTTTGGAAGATGTAGATGTAATTATTATGCTTCGTGTACAGAAGGAAAGAAAAAGTCTTGAATATTTTCCATCTATTAGAGAATATTCAAGATTTTATGGGCTTACAGGAGAAAATCTAAAAATTGCAAAGAATGATGTGACGATAATGCACCCAGGCCCTATTAACAGGGGTGTTGAGATGACATCTGAGGTCGCAGATGACAGCAGGTCTGTAATCCTTGAACAGGTTACTAATGGAATAGCTGTAAGAATGGCCATGCTTTATTTAACCGCAAGCTGGAGATCAAATAATTTATGAAGACTTTAATTAAGAATGGAAAAGTTATAGATCCATCACAAAAGATTGAAAAAAAGATGAATATTTTGATCGATGGAAAATTAATTAAAGAATATCCAGGCAATATTAAAGAATTAGAAAAAAGAAAGGATTTAAAGGTTATTGATGCCAATAAACTTGTAGTTGTACCGGGACTTATAGATATTCATGTACATCTCAGAGAACCTGGCTTTGAACATAAAGAAACTATAAGGACAGGAACCCTTTCGGCAGCGGCAGGTGGTTTTACCTCTATAGCCTGCATGCCAAATACTGACCCAATTAACGACAATGCATCTGTAACTGACTACATATTACTTAAAGCAAGAACAGAAGGGATTGTTAATGTACTTCCAATAGGTGCAATTACAAAATCAGAAGAAGGAAATCAACTTGCAGAAATTGGAGAAATGTATAAAGCAGGATGTGTAGCAATATCAGATGATGGTATGCCTGTTACAAATTCCAATCTAATGAGAAGGGCAATGGAATATGTAAAGGCTTTTAATTTGCCTGTAATTGTGCATGCTGAAGATACATATCTTTCTGACGATGGTGTTATGAATGAAGGAAAAACATCAACTATGCTCGGTCTCAAAGGAATTCCGAATGCTTCAGAAGAGGTAATGATTGCAAGAGATATATTCCTTTCTGAATTAACTGGCACTGATCTGCATATATGCCATGTTTCTACTGAGGGATCTGTAAGAGTAATAAGGGAAGCTAAAAAAAGAGGCGTAAAAGTAACTGCTGAAGCAACACCCCATCATTTCCTTTTAACTGATGAAGAGGTATACAATTATAATACAAATGCGAAAATGAATCCTCCACTTAGAACCTCTAAAGATGTAAAAGCCATAATTAAGGGTTTAAAAGATGGGACGCTTGATGTAATAGCAACAGATCATGCACCTCATAGCGAAGATGAAAAAAATGTTGAATTTGATATCGCACCTTTTGGAATTGTAGGACTTGAAACAGCTTTACCTTTATCATTAAAACTTGTTGAGGATAAAATATTAACGATTAGTCAGCTGATTGAAAAACTTACAATAAATCCGGCTAACATTGTTAATTCCGATAAAGGTACACTTAAAAAAAATAAAGTTGCTGACATAACTATTTTTGATCCCAAAGAAGAATACTTAATTGATAAAAATAATTTTTATTCAAAAGGCAAAAATACTCCTTTTCAAGACTGGAAAGTACGTGGAAAAGTGAAATATACAATTGTTTCCGGTAAAATTGTCTATAAAAATTAAATTTCTTTAATTGTTACCTCCCTATTTATTTAATAGAATATAAAGAATTATTATGCCTAAAGAAAATAAAACTGATAAAATTGAACTAAAACAGAATATAGATATTATTTTTAACGCGGTTGAATACTTTAACACACTGGGAATCGAGATCCTTGAATATACAGACGGAAGCTCAATACTTAAATTACCATTTGATAAAAAACTGACACAACCCTTTGGTATAATGCACGGTGGAGCGCTTTTTTCACTTGCTGACGGAGCATGTGGTCTTGCAATACTCAGCACGATGAAAGAAATAAAACCATTTGTAACTGCTGAGATGAAAATAAATTATCTCGAGCCTGTTAATTCCGGAGACACATTTGCATATGCCAGGGTATTGAGAAAAGGCAGAGTTGTCCCAATTGAAGTAGAGTTGAAGAATTCAGGAATATTGGTTGCTAAAGCAATTTCTACATATATTATTTTAGATTCTAAAAAATAATAAAAAGGTTCCTATATGAACGATAAATTAAATGACCAAACAAAAGTCCGTATTGAAAAAGTTAATAGTCTAAAAGAACAGAACATTAATCCTTATTCAAACAATTTTAAACCAAAAAATTATACAAAAGACATTCTAAATGTATTTGCAGAAAAAACTCATGAAGAGCTGGAACAGGTTGAAGATATTTTTATTGTATCAGGAAGGATCTTGTCCAAACGTGATTTCGGTAAAAGTATATTTTTTAATTTACAGGATCGAACCGGCCAGCTGCAGGGGTTTGTACAAAAAAACCACTTAGGTGAAGAAAAACACCTTTTATTTAAAAAATACGTAGATGTAGGGGATATTATTGGTATAGTTGGAATATTATTTAAGACTAAAACCGGAGAATTAACGTTGAAAGTTAATGATTTTCAGATACTAACTAAATCATTAAGACCTCTTCCTGAGAAATGGCACGGCCTTCAGGATGTAGAAATAAGATATAGGCAAAGATATCTTGATCTCATCTCCAATAGTGAAATTAAAGAGAAATTCTTAAATAGAAATAAAATAATAAAGTTTATAAAAAACTATCTGGATAGCAGGGATTTTATCGAAGTTGAAACCCCTATACTACATTCCGTAGCAGGCGGCGCAGCTGCAAAACCTTTCACTACTCATCACAACGCACTTGATATGGACCTTTTTTTAAGAATAGCCCCAGAACTTTATTTAAAAAGATTGGTAGTTGGTGGGATAGAAAGAGTATATGAACTCGGAAGAACATTTAGGAATGAAGGTGTCTCCACTAGGCATAATCCAGAATTTACAATGATAGAGTTTTACCAATCCTATGCAACTTATGAAGATTTAATGGTTTTAATTGAAGAAATGATTAGTGAACTTTGTGAAACTATGCATGGAAAAAAAGTAATTCAGTTTGCTGATAAAACAATTGATTTTAGTACGCCCTGGAAAAGGTTAAATATATATGATTCTCTGGCTGAAATTTATGGCGCTGAGTTAATTAATAATGAAAAAGAAATTCTTGAAAAAGCGAAAGAACATGGTATTGAACACCATAATATAAAAGGTAAAGCAATTACAGAACTGTTTGAGTTAGAGATTGGTGAAAAACTTACTGATCCTACATTCGTATATGCTTTCCCAACCGACGTATCACCTCTTGCAAGAAAGAATGATTTAAATCCCGAAATAACTGACAGGTTTGAACTTTATATTAATGGTTGGGAGATAGCAAATGCTTTTTCGGAGTTAAATGATCCAATTGACCAGAAACAAAGATTTGAAACTCAAATAGAAAATAAAGATAAAGGTGAAGAAGAATATCACGAAATGGACAGTGATTATATAACTGCACTTGAGTACGGAATGCCTCCAACTGCAGGTGCAGGTATTGGTATAGACCGACTTGTCATGTTACTGACAAATTCAGAATCTATTAGAGAAGTTATATTTTTTCCACTATTAAAGTCTTGATGCTATACGAATTATTTATCTCCTTAAGATATATTGTTTCAAAAAAAAGTCAGAAATTTGTTTCTGTTACCGCATTAATTTCGATTCTTGGTGTATTGATCGGAGTAATGGCACTTAACACAGTTCTTGCTGTAATGGGTGGATTTGAAGAAGAACTAAGAAACAAGATACTTGGTGTTAGCTCACATATAGCTGTTCTAAGTTACAACGGCCCGATAGATAAATACGA
>JAUXJP010000202.1 GCA_030624695.1 Candidatus Dadabacteria bacterium
GTGAAAAACT
Source organism: Candidatus Dadabacteria bacterium (assembly GCA_030624695.1). Classification (GTDB taxonomy): domain Bacteria; phylum Desulfobacterota_D; class UBA1144; order Nemesobacterales; family JAJCZQ01; genus JAJCZQ01. Next base: position 11 of record JAUXJP010000202.1, read on the forward strand.
CGGAAAGAGTGAAGAATCATTTATCATACTTAAAAATTTGCATGAGAATATTCTTAAAAGCCTGACAAGCGGTGTAATAACACTTGATCTTGAAGAAAAAATTATATCAATCAATCAGTGGGCACTGAATATCTTTGATATTAGTAGTCCGGATGAAGCTGTAGGAAATAAATTTAACGGTATTGTTAAAGAAATACAGATATCCGAATTAGTAGATAAAAATCGAAATCAGATAATTTTTCATACTCCAGGCGGTAAAAAATTAATACTTGGCCTTTCAGCCTCTTTGCTAAGAGATGATAACGAAAATACAATTGGATATACGGTAATTTTTCAGGATCTGACTGAGATCCGCAATCTTGAAGAGAAACTGCAGTCATCTGAGAGAATGGCGCTACTAGGCCAACTTGCAGGTGGTTTGGCACATGAACTCCGGAACCCGCTTTCTGCAATCAGTGGTGCTATTGAAATACTAAGTACTGAAGCTCAGCAGTCTGATATTTCTTACAGGCTTTCCCGTGTTGCAACCAGGGAAATAGAAAGATTAAACCTTATAGTTGAAGACTTTTTACTGCTTACAAGTCCTGTGAAAGTAACTAATTCAAAACTTGTAGATTTAGGGCAGATAGTAAAAGATACAATTAATTCATTTAAAAGTACGGTTAAGAGAGAAGATATTGTAATAAAAATATATGTAGAAAATGGTGTATTAATAGAAGCCGATTCCTACAGGTTAAAGCAGGTGTTCTGGAACCTGCTCGACAATTCGATGGATTCAATGCCATCCGGTGGGACAATAGAAATAAAGTGTTCTGTTGAAAAAGGTAAGGTAAATTTATCATTTTCAGACGAAGGTGAGGGGATAAAAGAGGAGGATTTTTCCAGGGTATTTGATCCCTTCTTTACAACAAAAGAGATTGGTACGGGACTGGGCCTCGCAATTGTACAAAAAGTTGTTGAAGGTTATAATGGAAATATAAGTATATACAGTTCAGTAGGTAAAGGGACTAAATTTGTTTTGTCCTTGCCTGAACCTCTTAATCAATAAGTTGCGCGGGGAACAAACGGGAATGAATAAGAATTACAGTGTATTGGTAGTTGACGATGAACCGGGGATGAGGGAGTTTCTGGAAATTATGCTTACAAAAGAAGGTTATGAAGTAAGTATTGCCAGCAACGGTGAAGAAGCTATAGAAAAAATTGGAAAAGAGTCATTTGACCTTGCTATTGTTGATATACAAATGCCGGGGATTAACGGGATAGAAGTTCTTAGGAATACCCGTGAAAAAAATTATAATACTACCATAATCATGATAACTGCATTTGCTTCTCATGAGTCTGCTATTGAAGCCATGAAGCTTGGTGCTTATGACTACATTACAAAACCGTTTAAGATTGATGAAATAAAACTCGTAATAAAAAAATCCCTGGATAAAAATGTTCTTGAAAAGGAAAATACAAGATTAAAAAAAGAACTGGAAACAAAATACGGTTTTGAAAATTTTATTGGCTCAAGCAATTCTATACAACAGATATTTTCATTAATAAACAGGGTGTCCGAATTAAATGTCAATGTATTGGTTTCCGGTGAAAGTGGAACCGGGAAGGAATTGGTTGCCCGTGCAGTCCATTACAGCGGCAGCAGGAAAGACGGCCCTTTTATTCCTGTAAACTGCGGTGCCATTCCCGAAACATTAATTGAGAGTGAATTTTTTGGCCATGCGAAAGGTGCTTTTACCGGTGCAACGAGGGATAAGAAAGGACTGTTTGAAGAGGCTAACGGCGGTACAATTTTTCTTGATGAGATAGGTGATCTGCCTATACATCTACAGGTGAAACTGCTAAGGGTTCTGGAGGAGAAAAAAGTCCGGCCGCTTGGAAAAACCGAATCGGTGAGCATTGATGTCAGGATAATCTCAGCAACAAATAAAAATCTTGAGCAGGAGATTATGGATAACAAGTTCAGGGAAGACCTGTTTTACAGATTAAATGTAATTAAAGTGGCTATGCCACCTCTACGGGAAAGAAAAGATGATATCCCCATGCTTGCACTTCATTTTCTTCATAAGTTTGCTACAGAAATGGATAAGAAGATAACCGGCATTTCTAATGAGGCCCTTGAAGAACTCGAAAAATATCACTATCCCGGAAACATTCGTGAACTCGAAAATATTATTGCCAGGTGTGTTGCACTTGAAACCAACGAGATTATAAAAAAGGATTCTCTCCCAAAACTTAATACAGAAGGTGATTATATTGACCTTACGGACACATTAAATGCCAAGGACAGTATAGATTTAGTACTTGGGGACGTTGAAAAACAAATAATAGAAAATGCCTTGAAATCTTCACGAGGTAATAAATCCGAAACTGCAAAGATGCTCGGCATAACCCTAAGGTCTCTTAGGTACAGGTTAGCTAAACACCGTATATACGATGAACAGCTAAATAGAGAACCGATATAATTTTCACTGAAACCTTATTTAAATAAATTTTTCAGTTGATATTCAATATCTTCTTCCCGTATTTTTATGTGTGAAATTGAAGAAAACAAAAAACTCCAGAAAAAATTAACACTTCTTGATGTAATTGCACTTGCTACCGGGACGACCCTGAGTGCAGGGTTCTTTTTATTGCCCGGTCTTGCCGCACTACAAGTCGGCCCCGGAATAATGTTTGCTTACATTATTGCCGCAATTCCACTAATACCCGCAACATTCAGCATAGTTGAGCTAACCACAGCTATGCCAAGGGCAGGTGGTGTTTACTACTATCTTGACAGGGCCCTTGGCCCGGTTTTCGGAACGATAGGGGGTGTCGGGACCTGGTTTGCATTAATTTTAAAAGTTGCTTTTGCACTGATTGGAATGGGAGTCTACCTCGCACTTTTTTTTCCTCAAATTGAAATAATTCCAGTTGCAATAATTATTGCTGTATGCCTTGGAATATTAAATATTGCAGGTTCGCAATCAAGCGGCAAATTCCAGGTGATTCTGGTAATAGGTCTATTAATTATACTTGCCGGTTTTATAGGAGGGGGTTTTTACAAGTTTGAAATAAATCATTTTAATGGTTTAAAGGATTTAAAATCCGACTCCTTATTGGCAAC
>JAUXJP010000220.1 GCA_030624695.1 Candidatus Dadabacteria bacterium
ATCAGATAGTTCCTGTACCATTTGTTGTCTGCAGGGACTATATGCCATGAAAAAGCTTCTTCTGTTTTATCCAGGATTTTTTCATAAACCTTAATATATTCATTCCATCTTAGGTTTACTTCCATATCCTTGGGATTATGCTTCCAGCGCTTTTCCGGGTTATAAATTCTTTCTTCGAGTTTTTCCTTCTGCTTCTCCTGTGAAATATGAAGGAAGAACTTAAACATAATGGTGTTGTTTTCTTCTTTAAGAAGTTTTTCGAAGAAATTAATAAACTTGTAACGTTCATTAATGCGTTTTGAAGAAAGTGATTTGTTAATCTGCGGCACTATAACATCTTCATAATGTGAACGGTTAAATATATGTATCATCCCCTTTGGTGGTGCATGCTTATGGATTCTCCATAAGAAATCATGACTGAACTCTTCTTCAGTTGGGACATTCCAGGATTTTACATTGGTACCCATTGGATTTACACCACTGAAGACACTTCTAATGGTACTGTCCTTTCCGGCTGCATCGAGCCCCTGGAGAATTATCAATACAGAATGTTCCTTATTCTTATATAAACCGTACTGGAGTTTGAGCATTTCCTCGTGGAGCTTTGCGGTCTTATTCTCAAGCTGCTCTCTATCGGCCCTTCTAGGTGCCTCGGTATCGGTCTTTCTTAAATTACGCATTAGTAATTATTTACGGCATTCGCCTGTGTAAGCAAGCGGTGTTCCATTCATCAGGCGTTTGCAATCATTGCCGTAAGTCTTTGTATCGCATCCGCAAACGGGTTCGTACTGTTCGGTACAGGTATCAGGTGTTTTAAAACATAGCCCCTCTACTCTTTTATCATTGCAGGTGTTTTCGGGATAATCACATGTATATGCTTCAGGGCATGTAAGGTTTTCAACTCCACCACATTTAATATTATCAGTAGGGCTGTATTTATCCCTGCATCCTGCAAATGAAATTAATAGTACTGCAAAGAATAAAATAAAAGTTATTTGTCTGGTTTTCATAAATTTCCTCTTTTTATTTTTAGTTGTAATAATAATATCAATATTTAATGAGAATTTATATATTGATCAAAAAAACAATAAAAAAAGGGAGCAAAGATTGATATCCATGCTCCCTTGTAAATTGTAAATTAAAAATGGGTATTACATCTTTGCTTCTGCGCCTTCAGTCTTGCCCATATCAACTGTTTCTTCCGGGTTTGGTACTGCTTCCCCGGCATCCGGTGCTGAAACTTCTGCTCCCTCAGTTGATGGCGCTTCAGTGCCTCCCGGCTCTGATTCTGCAACTGCTATACCAACGGCTAAAAACATAAATAATAAAAAAGTAATAAAATATTTCATAACATCCCTCCTAAGAATATTAAGAATTTCCCTGGTAGTAATGTTTAGTTACTATCAGGATTATAGTAAGTAGTGTACGGAAGAGTTAATGAAAAACGACAACTTTTTTTAAAAGAGAATATCAGTCAATCTCAAATGTTATTCCGAAAGCATATCTTTCACCTTCCTGGTTCATCAGCATAATAATGCAAATTGAGTTAGTTTTTTACTTGTATATAAATTGACAGAAATCTTTGAGGGGTTTAATAAATAAATATTAAATGCTAACATACATATGATTTTATTTATTAAGGGAGGTAGCAAATGAACAGAATTTTTTCAATTTCACTAATATTTTTTGCCATCTTAGCATTTTCAATTAGTCCAAATGCTTATAGTGAAAACTCCAAACCTAATATCCTGGTTATCATGGGTGACGATATTGGCTGGTTTAACATTAGCGCCTATAACGATGGGATGATGGGTTACAGGACTCCTAATATTGACCGTATTGCAAATGAGGGGATAAGATTTACAGACGGTTACGGCCAGAATAGTTGTACAGCAGGCCGTGCGGCTTTTATTACCGGGCAGAGCCCATTTCGTACAGGTTTACTAAAGGTTGGCTTGCCGGGTGCAAAAGAAGGCATATTCAAAGAAGACCCAACTATTGCAGTTGTTTTAAAATCCATGGGATATACAACAGGACAGTTCGGTAAAAACCACCTTGGTGATTTGGATGAACATCTTCCCACAAATCATGGTTTTAATGAATTTTACGGGAACCTTTACCACTTGAATGCTGAAGAAGAACCAGAGAATATTGATTACCCAAAAGACCCTAATTTCAAGAAAAACTATGGCCCAAGAGGTGTAATCCACAGCTATGCCGGTGGAACAATTACCGATACCGGCCCTCTAACTAAAAAACGTATGGAAACTGTTGATGAAGAAGTTACAGCTAAAACACTTAAATTTATCGATAGCGCGGTAAAGGAAAACAAGCCATTTTTTGTATGGTACAACACAACACGTATGCATATTTTTACTCATTTAAAACCCCAGTCCAGGGGTGTTACAGGACAGGGAATCTTTGCTGATGGAATGGCTGAACATGATGGCATGGTTGGTCAATTGCTTGATAAACTTGACCAGCTTGGAATAGCAGAAAACACAATAGTTCTTTATACAACTGATAACGGGGCAGAGTTAATGAGCTGGCCTGATGGCGGTATGCTACCATTCCGCGGAGAGAAGAATACAACTTATGAAGGTGGCTTTCGTGTACCAATGATGGTACGCTGGCCTGCCAAAATAGAACCTCACCAGGTATCGAATGAGATTGTTTCACTGGAAGACTGGTTCCCAACATTTGTTGCTGCTGCCGGAGATCCCAAAGTTAAAGAACAACTGCTAAAAGGGCATAAATTTGGCGATACCACTTACAAAGTTCATCTGGATGGCTACAATATTCTTCCAAATCTGACCGGGGACCCCTCAGAATGGCCTCGTAATGAGATGTTTTATTTTACTGATGACGGTTCACTTTCCGCTTTAAGATACAACGACTGGAAAGTAATGTTTTCCGAACAAAGGGC
>JAUXJP010000010.1 GCA_030624695.1 Candidatus Dadabacteria bacterium
CACTTAGCAGCCCCATCAGCAGGCGGGCGGTTGTTCCTGAGTTGCCTGCATCAACTGTTTTAAAAGGTTTTTTGAGCCCATGAATTCCTACACCATTAATTTCCAGTATCTCTGGTGTCAAATGAATTTCTACACCCATATTTATAAACGCATTTAAAGTTGAGAGTGTATCTTCACTCTTTAGAAACCCATTAATTGTTGTTGTACCTACTGCAAGTGAACTGAGTATTACAGCCCGATGCGATATGGATTTATCCCCGGGAGTTATAATCTCACCCATTAAGGGGCCGGATTTACCTATGATTGTTATTTTTGCCACAGAAAATTTAGATTACCATATTAGATTACGGTAACAATATTTTTAAAGTTTCTATACTATTATGTTGGTGTCCGGTGGAGTATCAATAGGGGAGCCTTTGTCGGGATTCATTTTGTGGGCTTTTGCTTCGATTAATGCAAACAAAGTGTCTTTAAACCCTTCCTCAAAGGCACATACAGATGGAATTACAAAACCGAGAAGTGCAATCTGAAGAAAATATTCTGTATTTGCTGCAAGATATTCTTCCTCGTATTTGCCGCCATATGCATTGGCAAGGTTAGTATAGATTTGCTGGCCAAGCTCGGGAGCAATTTCGGCAACACTTTTTGTTTTGCCCATAGACTGATTTGCTGCAACGCCCATGTTAAAGGCCATAGTAACGGAGGTCATTAAATCAGCAGCCCCACTTTCCTGGGGTTGCTGCTCTTCGTTGCTCGTTTCATTGTTATCAGCCATTTATTTCCTCCACTATAAATAATTGTTTGGTTTTTATAATTGTAATATAAATGTACATTAATAATATAGTAATCTGAAATTTCTATTTTAATTCCCCGGAGATAATACAAAATGCATAAACTGACACCAGAACTTCTTATATCGCAACTAAAGCTTAAACCGCTTGATATAGAAGGCGGATTCTACTACGAAACTTACAGAAGTGATGAAACGGTATTAAAAGAAGGCCTACCCGAGAGATATGGTAAGGATAAGCATATTTCAACTGCCATATATTTTTTATTAACCTCCAGGGACACGGGAATACTCCACAAGTTATTTTCGGATGAGATATTTCACTTTTACCTGGGTGACCCGGTACGGATGCTTCTTTTATATCCCAACGGCAACTCAAATATTGTTTTTTTAGGAAATAACATACTTGCCGGACAAAGAATTCAGATGACAGTTCCAAACGGTGTTTGGCAGGGTTGCAGCCTTGTTGAAGGAGGGGAATTTGCTTTGATGGGCACTACCGTTTCTCCGGCTTTTGATTTTGAAGATTTTGAGCCAGGAAGCAGAAGTGAACTTGTACAGTTATTTCCTCGTCATAAAGAGCTTATTGAGCTTTTAACGAAGGAGAATTAAGGGCCTGAAGCATGTTGATAAAATGAACTACAAGTGTATTCTTTCAACGAATCCAAAATCCGGAATAAATTATGCAACTAGAAGATCTAATTAAAGAACAGGAAACAAAAAATCATAAAGAACTGAACAAGGCTTTAGTAATTGCCCAAAGGGAATGGGAAAAAATCAGAATATCCCTTGAGTTTTGTGGTGATATAGGTGGTTTCGACAAAGAAGACTTTATGGTTGGAATAATTGAAGAAGATGTAATAGTAAGGCAGCCCCTAAGTAATCCCACTAAATCAGTTTCAGGTTATTCCCCGACATTTTACCCGATGTATTTTCTTAAAAATGTCCTGCTGATGGATGAAAAATTTGAAGATATGGGATATAACACCCTGGAGGCAATGTATGTATACATCGAGTTGGCTACAAAAGCAGTTTCAAGACTTGGCCTTACCGGCAACCTGGCAATGGGATTTGGATCCGGATATGCGTATGTAAGAACAGGCTGGATAGCTGAAAAGGGCTGGGCAGAAGAGAGGGAAATCTTTCATAGCCAGTTTTTTAAAGGCAGGACTATAGATTACAATTGGGAATTTATCTCGACTTCTGTTAAGGAAAGAATTGATAAAATTTATAATAAGTTTAATGGATGGAAAGAAAATCCTGATATATACAAGAAAGAAACCAGGTCAGTTGCCAAAGTAATACCAATGATGGTCTAATAAAACTCCTCATCAAAATCAGGTGCAAGATTTTCAAAACTTGGAACTCCCACGCTCTCAAGGAATGCCAATTTCACTGATCCTACGGGGCCGTTTCTCTGTTTTCCTATTATAAGTTCTGCTATTCCGTCCTTTTCTTCGGGGTCTTTTCTGTATGCATCGGCCCTGTGTATAAACATTACTACATCAGCATCTTGTTCAATTGCTCCACTTTCCCTGAGGTCGGCAAGCTGGGGTCGGCGGTCGGAACGTGTTTCTGTCTGTCTGCTAAGCTGTGATATACCGATGACGGGTATGCTGAGTTCTTTTGCCAGTGCTTTCAATGAGCCAGAAATCTCGGCAATTTCCCTCTCACGGTTTTCATTCCTCCCATATCCTCTCATCAACTGTAAATAATCAACAATTAGAAGGTCAAGTCCGTGTTCTCTTTTCTGACGTCTGGCTTTTGCCCTTACTTCTAGTACTGTCAGTGCAGGTGAATCATCTATATAAAGATTTGATCTACTGAAATGCTCTGCCGCCTCAACAAGTTTTTCAAGGTCATCATTTTTTATATATCCGCTTCTAATATTAGAAAAATTGACCTTTGATTTCATAGAGAGGAGCCTAAGCATTAACTGTTCCTTGGACATCTCAAGAGAAAACATACCGACAATCAAACCGTTATTTAGAACAGCATTTGAAGCAATATTAAGACAAAATGATGTTTTCCCAAGGCCAGGCCTTGCTGCAATTATTATTAAGTCTGAAGGCTGTAGCCCGGATGTCATTGAATCGAGTTTTTCAAAACCGGTAGAAACACCGGTTATTAGTTCTTTATTAGAATGAAGGCTTTCGATAAGTTCGAGTGCCTGCTGGGAAAGTTCCCTCGAGTTGTAAAAACCGGGTTTGATTTTGCTTTGTGCAATCTCGAGAATTGCTTTTTCAGCATGGTCAAGGAACTGTTCGGGATCCACCTTGTCGTCATAGCCGGTTTGTGCAATTTCGGTTGCAGTTAATACAATATTTCTGAGAATTGATTTGTCTTTTACAAGCCGTGCATAGTGAGAGACATTTACCGTTGAAGGAACAAGTTCGGTCAGATAAGTCAGGTATGCACTTCCTCCAACCTCTTCGAGAAGGTTGCCTTTACTTTTTAAAAATTCATACAACGTCAGTACATCTATTGGTTCACTTTTTAGCTCGATGTCAATCATGGACTGGAATATTTTCCTGTGAGCATCTTTATAAAAATCGTCAGGAAGGAGAATTTCCAATACATCGTGTATCGAGTTGTTATCAATAAGGACTGCACCAAGTACCGCTTTCTCGGCTTCATCTGTCTGTGGAAGTGGCCTGCTAAGGTTTTCCATAATTAATTTTCCTTCGATAAAATCAGAATTAAAATAATATTAATCCTGTAGGACTATTTTAATCTTCAACAAGGACAATACCAATATCCATGACATTTGTCCCGGTAGGGCCTGTTTTAATAAGGTCATCCATTTTTTCAAAAAAAGTATAGGAATCATTATCAACAAGATGGTCCCTTGCACTGCAGTTGTACTGCCTTGCCAGAAGACGGGTGTTGCCGTCACAAATTGCGCCTGCAGCATCCGTGGGGCCGTCTATTCCATCAGTTCCTGAAAAAAGGCCTACTATATTTTCATGCCCGATAATCTCCATGCAGAATGCCAGGGCGGTTTCAGTATTTCGGCCGCCAGTACCGTTACCTGTTACATTAACTGTCGTCTCACCACCGAAAATTATGCATGCAGGTTTTTCTACAGGGGTATTAAATCGTTCTATATCAAATGCAATACCGGCCAATACTTTTGCAACTTCTTTTGCAAGGCCGTTTATCTGCGAAGACAAAAGAAGCGTGTTATACCCTAATTCGGTTGCTTTTTTTTGTATTGCCAAAAGTGATTTATGGTTGTTTCCAACAATCACGGTCTGAACTTTTTCGTAGTTTAGTTCCCTTTCACCCAGCAATTTAGGAATAATACCCCTTCTGCCCTGTTCCAGGTGGACAACAACTTTGGGTGGAATTACATGTTCTATTTTAAGTGCTTCAATCACTCTCCACGCTTCTTCAAAGGTTGTGGAATCCTCCACTGTTGGCCCGGAGGCAATGACATCAAGTTTGTCCCCCACTACATCAGAAAGTATGAGGGTGATAATTTCCGCAGGAATTGCTTTTTTTAAAAGTCCGCCGCCTTTTATCTGTGACATTTTTTTTCTGACGGTATTAAGGCCCTGCGTATCTACACCGGAACGCAGCAGTTTTTCGGTCACTTTGCGTTTGTCTTCAATACTGAGCCCTTCCCTAGGCATAGCAAGTATTGAGCTCCCGCCGCCAGATATTAAAAATATGACAAGGTCATTCTCACCTGCTTTATCAAGGATCGTTGAAATTTTTATAGCAGCCTGGAGGCTTTTGTCATCGGGCATAGGGTGGCTTGAGAGATAGAAGTTAAGATTTTCAAATGAGTATTCTGGCCTGGAATTGGAAATAACAATTCCTTCAGTAATCCGGTTTCCAAGCAGTTCCTCTACCGAGCTTGCCATAAGGGGGGCAGCTTTGCCGAATGCTACAAGGTAAATTGAATCATATTTGTCTATATCGTATGATTGGGAGTCTACAGTGAGGGTAGCACTTTCAAGGGAAACGTGTTCCAGTACACAGCGTTTTGGATTAGCCGCTTCCAGGGCTTCGTTGAATAGTTCACTTGCAATCTTTCGCTGTTTTTCTGCAGACATTTTTATTTATATAAATTCATTATTTTTTTAGACTATCAATTATGTTATCTACTTTTTCCCTGGTCAGGTTTTCGTATAGCGTATCATCTACAAGCATTGCCGGTGCAGTACCGCATGAAGCAAGACATTCAGCTTCCATGAGAGTTATTGAACCGTCTTCGGTCGTATCGCCGGTGTTCAGATCGAGTCTTTCACACAGATGGTGTTCTATATGTTCAGCTCCCTTAAGGGCACAGGAAAGTGTTCTGCAGACCCATACGATGTGTTTTCCGGCAGGCTCTGTAAAAAACATTGTGTAGAAAGTAGCAACATTCTGTACACCTGTTGGAGGAAGGTCGAGCATCACCGCTACTTCTTCCATGGACTGTGGTGAAAGCCAGCCGAAGTTATCCTGTACTTCCCTGAGAACGGGTATGAGTGCAGACTGCTGCGTTTCGTGTTTAGATATTATATCGTTAATCTTTTGTAACAATCCTGGTTCAAACGCCATTATTATTTTCTCACCTGAAAAATAAATTAGATAGTAAAATTAACATGCTTTAAATTCATCTTCAATAAATGCAAAAAAAATGTTCTAACTTGTTGTAATTTATATGTTTTTTTTAAGGTCAAGTTTGATGGATTATTTTGTTCGGTTAAAATTCCTAAAATGGCAAAAAAAAGAATAACCAGAGTATATACAAAGACTGGCGATAAAGGCGAAACTTCGCTGGTTGACGGGAGCAGGATAAGTAAATCATCTAAAAGAGTTGATACGTTCGGAGATGTTGATGAACTGAATTCAATACTTGGAATTTCTCTCCAGTATATTAATGACCGTGAGATTGGAGATGTTCTTAACTCTATACAAAATGATCTTTTCATACTGGGCGGAGATCTGGCCACACCAAGTGATTTTGAGATCGAGATACCGAGAATCGGCCCAGAGATGATTAAGAAGCTTGAAAAATTAATCGATTCCTATCATTCAGAGGTCGGTGACCTCAAGGAATTTATCCTGCCTGCAGGCAAAGGTGCCAGCCCCTATGTTCATCTGGCAAGGACAGTCTGCAGAAGGGCGGAAAGAAAGATTGTAGATCTTTCAAATGAGGAAACAGTAAACGGATCTGCAATTATTTTTCTCAACAGGCTTTCCGACCTGTTATTTGTAGTGGCAAGGGTGGTAAATAAACGGGCCGGCTTTGAAGAAACATATGTAGATTTCAGTAAGAAATAATGAAAATATTTAATTCCGACCTTACAAGCCCTTTAATAGAGGACTATATTCTGGAAATGACCCGGATTGAAGACAAACTGGTTGATGAAATGCATACGTATGCAGAAATTAACGAAGTTCCTATTATTGGACCGCTTGTAGGAAAATATTTATACCAGATTGCCCTAATCACAAATGCTGAAAAAATTTTTGAAATGGGATCTGGTTTTGGATATTCAGCATACTGGTTTGCAAAAGCTTTTAAGGGGAAGAGCAAAGTTATTTGTACAGACTTTTCAGGTGACCACAAAGAAGCTGCAAAGAGTTTTTTTAAAAAAGCAGGTTTTGAAAATTACCTGGAATTTGTTTGTGGTAATTCTTTAGAGATTCTAAAAGAGTCGGGTGATAAATACGACATTATATTTATTGATATAGATAAGGAAGAGTATCCGTATGTAATTGACATAACGTATGATAAGTTGAATAAGAACGGATTAATGATTGCTGATAACACTCTCTGGTACGGCCGGGTAATCGAAGACGACGAATTGCCGAGCACTAAAGGGATCAAGAAATTTAATAACATGATGTCATTGGATAAAAGGTTTATAACTACAATTATCCCTTTGAGGGACGGGATAACACTAAGTTATAAAAAAAATTAACCATGCTTAAAAACCCACTTGTAATTAGCAAAGAAGATTTAAAAACCGAACTCAAATTCTATTTTGACAGGTCAAGAAACAATCTCAGGGAAAAACACAGGAGAAGAAGCAAGAAGCACAAGGCAAGCCTTGGGATTGAACTTTGCAGGGAAAGGTCTGCGTTAAATGATGAAATTATAGTCAGGGCCCTTTCGGAATTTGGATTTAAAGACGTTAAGGGAATTTCCATTATTGCTCTTGGGGGTTACGGCAGAGATGAACTTTGTCCATATTCAGATATTGACCTGCTTATTTTGTATAGTGTGAAAAGCAAGAAATGGGCTAAAGAACTTACTGAACACCTTCTTTATTTTTTATGGGATTTAAATTTAGAAATTGGGCATTCGGTGAGGACAGTTGATGAGTGTATAGAGTTATCAAAAGACGATGATACTACTATCCTAACATCGCTACTTGACTCAAGGCATATATATGGCGATGAGAAACTAACCAAGAAACTTGAAAACAAACTTTACAATGAACTACTGCCTGAATATTCAAATATTTTTATTGATAAAAAAATTGCTGAAAGCAAAAACAGGGTAAGAAGGTACGGGGGTTCCGTATATTTACTCGAGCCGAACATAAAAGAGGGTGAAGGGGGCCTTAGAGATGTGCATACTGCCTTGTGGGTTGCACAGGCTAGGTACAAGATTAAGAATTTCCGTGACCTTTTAAATATCGGAGTAATCAACAGTAAAGAACACAGGGTAATAGAGAAGTGCTATAACTTTCTGCTTGCCGTGAGGTCTCAGCTTCATTACCTGGCAAAGAGACGTGAAGACAGACTGAGTTTTGATTACCAGGAAAAGGTAGCAAGGTTTTTTGGTTACAGGGATGCAGAACTGCGGGCCGTTGAAAAATTTATGAGGGTTTACTACCTTCGTGCAAGGCTTACAAACCAGCAATCTGAACGAATAATTGAGAGCTGTATTACCAAAACCAGGGTTTCATCTGAAAGCAGGAGGACTACTTACCTTGAAAACGGGTTTACTATCCAGGGTGGTTGCCTTTCTGTTACAAGTAGGAATGTATTTAAAGAAAATCCCGTGAACTTAATCAGGGCGTTTGAGTATGCAAATAAACACAGTGTCAAGATGAGCAAACATTTGACATGGCTGATACGGGAAAACTCAATTCATATTGATGATAAGGTTAGAAGAAACAGTGAATTTAACGGCATATTCCTGAGAATATTAAAGACAGCCAAAAACGTATCCGAAATTTTATACCAGATGAATGAGCTCAGGCTACTTGCCCACTATATCCCGGAATTTGGAAAGATTGTATGCATGGTACAGCACGATGCCTATCATGTTTACACCGTGGATGTCCATTCGATCTTTATGGTACGCGAAATTGAAAAACTGACAAACTATAGTTACGAGGAAGAGTTTCCACTTCTTACAAAGATTGCAGAATCAGTCGAAAAAAGGCACGTACTTTACCTTGCATGCCTTATTCATGATGCTGGTAAGGGCAGCGGCAAGGACCACTCTGAAAAAGGTGCACGTATGGCACCAGTGATAGCTGAAAGGATGGGCCTTAATAAGCAGGAATCAATGCAGCTTGAGTTTCTCGTTAAATACCACCTGATAATGCCGCACTATTCCCAGAGAAGAGACCTTCATGATGTGAGCCTTATCGAACGGTTTTCTGAAATGGTAAAAAGCCTCGAAACACTTATTCTTCTTTACCTTCTTACTTTTGCCGATATGAGGTCTGTCGGGCCTGACGTATGGTCCAACTGGAAAGGGATGCTTCTAAGGGAGCTGTATTTAAGAACAGCAAAATACCTGGAGCTCGGGGAATATACTAAAGAATCGGTTGAGAAAAGAAAAGAGAGAGTAATTGATAAAGTTCTAAAGATTAATAAAAAGCAGGTTTCTTTAAAAAGAACACGCAATATTCTGGACAGTATGCCGGATTCTTATTTTTCTGCCCATGCTCCCAAGGCAATTGCGAATCATATAAAAATTATTAATAAATCAGATTCAGATATGACAACTGACCTTGTGCACCATCCGCATGAAGAATACGATGAATTTATATTTTGGGGTAATGATGATAAAAAATTAATCTATAAAATTTGCGGCGTTTTAACAGCAGGCAATGTCAATATTCTCGGAGCAAGGATAGTTACAACAAATGACGGCAGGGTGCTTGACGTTTTTTATGTAAATAAACTCGGTAAATCCACTTCTGATGAAAAAGAGGTGTGGGAAAAAATCAATACAAATTTAATCAGGGTACATAAAGGAAAAGACGATGTTGAGCAGCTTGTAAATAAAAGAAAAAGCGGGACTGCTTTCTATGAAAAAGTTATTCCCAAATATCCACCGAGAATCGAAATAGATAACAACTCTTCAGATACCTCAACCGTTATAGATATTTATACTCACGACAGGCCCGGGCTTTTATACGATGTTGCAAAGACCCTTGATAAACTGAGGCTGAATATTAATTATGCCAAAATTTCAACAAAAGTGGACCAGGTCGTTGATGTACTTTATGTATCTACGAGGGCAGGAAAGAAAATTACAGATGAAAAAAGAATTGAAAGAATAAAGAATGCACTTATGGATGCAATTACAACTCCTTAAATAATGGGTAACAAACATCAAAGTATTCCACATACCAAGCTTAATACGGACTACCTTATAATAGGTAGCGGGCTCGCCGGGCTTTATGCAGCGCATTATGCATCAAAGTTTGGCAAGGTGTTAATCGTCACAAAATCTACGGTTAAGGAAAGCAATTCATACTGGGCACAGGGAGGTATAGCTGCTGCCCTTGACCCCGAAGACTCCGCAGTTTTCCATAGTGAGGATACAATCAACGCCGGAAGAGACCTTTGCAACATTGAAGCTGTCGAGGTGCTGGTAAAAGAAGGAAAGGAGCGCATCCTTGACCTTATAGAACTAGGAATGGTTTTTGATTCCGATGAGGAAGGACTGAAGTTTGGACTTGAAGGCGGCCATTCCAAAAGAAGGGTACTCCATGCAGGTGGTAATTCCACCGGTCAGGTTATGGTTGAATTTCTTATTTCATCTGTTGAGAAAAATCCCAATATCGAGGTACTTGAGCTTGCAAGTGTTACGGACCTTATTTCTGACGGGAATAGCTGCAGTGGGGCCTGGGCATTTAACCAGGAAAAAAGTGAATATATTCTGATATATGCAAAAGCCACGGTACTTGCTACAGGCGGAGCATCCGCTTTATATGAAAGAACAACAAATCCCGAGGGGGCAACAGGGGAAGGTCTTGACCTGGCTTACAGGGCCGGGGCTGAACTGATGGATATGGAGTTTATACAGTTTCATCCAACTGCCTTTTACAGTGACAGCGGAGAAACTTTTTTAATTACAGAAGCAGTAAGAGGAGAGGGCGCGCACCTTGTAAACAGGGACGGCAAAAGATTTATGAATAAATACCACGGGCTCGGGGAACTTGCTCCAAGGGACGTTGTGTCAAAGTCGATATACAACGAATTAAAGGAAACGGGCGGTAAATATGTATATCTTATGCTCAGCCATCTTGATAGATCATTTATTATAAAGAGGTTTTCAAATATTTTTGGACTCTGCATGGACCAGGGCCTTGACCTAACATGTGACCTGATACCAGTAGCACCAGCCGCCCATTATACTATTGGCGGGGTAAGGACCGGGTTAATGGGTGAGACAAACCTCACGGGTCTTTATGCATGCGGCGAAGTAACCTGTACCGGTGTTCATGGTGCAAACAGGCTTGCGAGTAATTCACTGCTTGAGTGTATTGTATTTGCAAAACGGGCAATTGAAGGTGCAAATAAATATTTTGAAACCAGGGAAGAAATTATTCTTGAAGCAGGATCGCCCTGTATTTTTGGTGATACTGATGTTAAAGATCAGGAAAGATTTAATACGATTAAAAAAGAAATCCAGTGTTTGAATACTCAGGTCCTCGGTATTATGAGAAACGGTACCGATATGAAAGACTATATTTCAAAACTTGAAACAATTATTGAAGAAAGCAGCAACCTTTCGGCTTGGTTTGCATATAAAATATTAAGTATGGGTAAATTGAGCCAACTTATAGCAGATTCTGCATATTACAGGGAAGAATCAAGGGGTGCACACCTGAGAATTGATTTTCCCGAAGAGAAAGAAGAACTGAAAGTACATATTGTAAACCGAATGGGTTCTGAACCATACCAAGTAAAGCTCTGAATAGAATTCCTGTTACGGGGCAGTATAATTAGAAACCTCCTATGGCTAAAAACAATTTAAACTGGTCAGAAGTAGAAAAATTATTAAACCTGGCATTTGAAGAAGATATTGGGACTGGAGATGTTACAACTGAGTCCATTTTTCCGGATGATGCAGCATGTGAAGCTCTGATTAAGTGTAAGGAAGACGGAATACTCGCAGGGCTCCCGATTGCCAAAGCTGTTTTCGGAAAACTGGGTGCTATAAGGGAGTGGAATGAAGTTAAAAAAGACGGAGATAGTATTTCAGACGGGGATATTCTTGTTAGAATTTCGGGGTCACCAAAACAGATTCTAAGTGGCGAGCGCCTTGCACTAAATATACTTCAAAGGCTTAGCGGTATAGCCACTCTTACATCTAAATATGTGAATATTGTTGAAGGTCTGGATGTAAAAATAGTCGACACAAGGAAAACAGTCCCTGGTTTCAGGACTCTAAGTAAGTATGCAGTCAAAGTAGGTGGCGGGTTTAATCACAGGATGGGTTTATATGATGGCGTATTAATTAAAGACAATCATATTAAGCAGGCCGGCGGGATAAAGAATGCAGTTGAAAAAATTAAACAAAAAGTTGGTAAGGAATATAAAATTGAAGTTGAGACATCCAATCTGAATCAGGTTACGGTAGCTCTCGAAGCCGGGGCTGATATAATAATGCTTGATAATATTCGTGATGAGATGATGAAAGAAGCAGTAAAATTAATCGGAAAAAAAGCCTTGATTGAAGCCTCCGGAGGTATTAATTTAGAGAGAGTAAGGCAGATAGCAGAAATAGGCGTGGATATAATATCAATTGGTGCCCTTACACATTCGGCAATGGCTTTAGACCTAAGCCTTGATATGGTATAATTATTTATAGATTGGTGAGTAATATGAATAACCTTAACGGCGTTGCGGAAGAAATTAATGCATTAAGGAAAGAAAAAAATGCTGTGATTCTAGCTCATAATTATCAGCTACCGGATGTCCAGGACATAGCTGATTATGTGGGTGATTCTCTTGGTCTGTCCCAGCAGGCTGCAAATACCGATGCAGATATAATAGTATTTTGCGGTGTACATTTTATGGCAGAGACCGCTTCCA